>NZ_JAUCAP010000011.1:0-53716 GCF_030361045.1 Lentilactobacillus sp. TOM.63 | reverse complement strand
TCATAAGGGAAGGCATTCCCTATTTCTATACAATTCAGAAATCTTTTATGCATTTACACAAGATATTTTACGCTCTCTAAATAACTTTAATAATGGTAGTTTGGCTGCTATCACCGGCGGGTAAAGTAATTTGCCCATCTACAACCTTATTATCATTAACGGTGTACCCGGAAATAGTTGGTACACTTACCTTATCACCCTCTGTACCAGGAAATGATGTTGGCGTATAGCCACTAATGTTGTTACCATTTTTATCGACGGGTTGAATCTCATATTTAGATTCGGCCACATTGGTCTCATATGGAATGTAAGCCGTAAAAGTTGGGTTTGTGTTTTGGCCTTGTCGATAATAAGCAATCATGTAGTTCTTATATGTGTTCTTTACAACTTTCATTTGATTATTCCAAGGATTATCAGTCGTCGCCTCTGCTTGTGGGGCTAAGTCATTAAACAAAAGTGAACCACCACTAATTGTTGGCACGGCACCACCGTAAAAAATTTCAAGATAAGTATGTGGAAAATTTGGACCAGCCGGGTTGTCCTCTGGAGCATAATTTAAAACAACCCCTTGCCGGGCAGCAGAGTAAACTTCCGTTGGCAAATAGTTAACGTCCTTTGGTAACTTCCCCTCAAAAGGTGTTACCCAACTATAAGAATCACTCGGTAAGTTTTTGAATGGTAAAACATATGATTGCCCCTCATACCAAAAGCCATCGGTATATTGTTTAGCATCTAATGACGATAAATCTGAAATGGAATTAAAATTGATGTTCAAATAAGTTACGTTTGGTAATTTACTAATTGGTGTAATATCCGTAATTCGTTCACGACTTAGATCAATTTTTTGAAGTTTAACTAAGCCACTTAAAGGTGAAACATCAACAATATCATTTCTGAATAGATGATGGCCAAAATCAAAATTAGATTGTGAAAGTTCAAGATCGGTCAAATTTTTACAATATTCCAATCCTTTTAATGAATAATTCCCGGGATTTGGATTTGGTTGACCAATTGCCCCATTACCGCCATTCCAAGCATCCAGATTATTATAGTCATCTGACTTATCATCACCTGGCTGCCAAACCAGTTGAGTCATTTTACCCAGATCATCTTTAAAACTGGTTGGAGTAAATTGACTTAATGTGTATTCATCATCAACGATCCCTTGATCCTTCATGTTATACAAAACTAACTGTTGCAATCGTTCGTTAGGCATTAATTCATCAAGTGCCGCGTTAGTATTAGTATCAGCAGCCAGAGTGCGCTGCTGTCCCCCTCCCATCAGATTAAACGATAGGCCAAACAAGACTGTTGCCACGGCCACCATAATGGTCTTAAAAAGCCATCGCAGTTTTGCCTTTTGGTGATAATCAATATTATCCATGACAAAATTCCCCCTCAAAATTTATATATAGTCTATACAAAAAATACATACGCTTATACCCCTTCAACAATTTCATTCTAACATAAAGCGCTTACAAATTGGTCAACATATAATAAAAATCACATCTATCCTCTCCGGATGAATAGATGTGATTCACTTAAATATCTATAAATAATTAATTTATCTCTGCGCTTCCTGGGCCACAATCTCCGCCTCATCGGCACCCTTCTTCTTGGATGAGCCAATTCGGTGTTCGAGATACTGTGACAACAGCGACAGTGAGTAGCAAACGATAAAGTACATAACCGCAAGTGCCAGGAACATGGGGATCGTGTAGTTGGTGTTTTGCCCGTAAATAATCTGAGCGTGGTTCATCAGATCCGGCAGGACAATGATCGTCGCCAATGATGTATCCTTAACCAGCGAAATAAATTGGCTCACAATCGCTGGGATCATATTCTTAACCGCTTGTGGCAGGATAATGTATCGCAGTGCCTGCCAATAAGACATCCCAGTAGAACGGGCGCCTTCCATTTGGCCAACTGGAATTGAATTAATTCCGGCCCGGACAATTTCGGCCACCATTGCCGACTCAAAGACCGCCATGGCAATGACTGACGCCCAAATTGGATCCGGCTTGAAACCAATGTTTGGTAGGCCAAAGTAGGTAAAGAAGATGATCAGGATCAATGGCAGGTTCCGAATGATATCAATCAAAAAACCGACGATTGCCGAAACATACTTGATCTGAACGTAGCGGATCACTCCTAGAATCAGCCCAAATATGTAACTCAGGATGATCGAGAGAACTGAAACCAGAATCGTGACCCAGGCCCCTTCAAGAAGGAACCGAATGTTAATCCATGAATATGCACCTAAGATCGTTAACATATGATCATTCCTCCCTTAAGCCAATTTCTTTTCAAGATAACGCATGTAATAACTCAACGGCAAGGTCAAAATCAAGTACAATATCCCAACGCAGAGGTAAGTGCTCATACTTTGCAGTGAGTCGGACGCAATTACGTTACCTTGGTACATCAAATCAAAGCCGGCAACAAAGGCCAGGACTGATGAATTTTTAACCAAGTTAATAAACTGGTTGCCCAATGGGGGAATCACGTACCTAAACGCCTGTGGCAACACAATGTATCTCATTGATTGCCAGAAGGACAAGCCAGTTGAGCGAGCCCCTTCCATTTGACCAGGATCAACGGATTGGATTCCAGAACGAACCGTTTCAGCGATAAAGGCCGATGAGTAAAGGATCAAACCAATTGTTCCGGAAACGAAGCCGCTAATTTCAACAATATACATCGGAATGACCACGTAGAAGAACATGGTAATAACCAATAATGGAATGTTTCGAAAAACTTCGATGTAAATTTTAGCAATTACTCTAAAAAACTTGTTCGGCACAACTTCTAGGATGGCAAACCCTGAGCCGATGATTAACGCAAATACCAAGGCGATAATACTGCACAGGAGCGTTTGCCCTAATCCATATAGGAGCGCACCACCATAATTTTGAAATATACTAATCATCGTTCTGCCCCCTTGAAGTCAAAGCCTTTAACTTTATGGAACCACTTATAAAGAAGCTTGTTGTATTGGCCAGAATTTTCGACCTTGGTCAAAGCACTGTTCATGGCATTCCTAAGCGGTGCCTGACCTTTATCAACCGCAATCCCATATGGTTCATTGGTGAATGTTCCACCAACAACGGAATAACCGGGGTTTTCAATCGACATCCCGTAAAGGATCCCGTTATCAGTGGTTAAGGCATCCCCCTGCCCAGACTTCAGAGCAGTTAAAGCTTGCGAATAATCTGACAACTGAAGCACCTTAGCTTTGGGCGCAAACTTGCCGATGTTTTGAACGGAGTTGGAACCCACAACGCCAAGGACAACGGCGCCCTTCTTATTCAAATCACGGACATTCTTAATTGGGCTGCCATTCTTAACCAGAATTGCTTGCCCAGCGTCAAAGTATGACCGGGAAAAATCAACTTGCTTGGCTCGTTCCGGCGTAATGGTCATCGTCGCCATAATTGCATCAATATTACCATTTCTAAGTAACGGCATCCGTGTTTGGCTGGTAACTTGAATGAACCGCGCCTTGCCATCTTTACCAAGGATCTGCTTGGTCATGGCCTTGGCGAGATCGATTTCAAATCCCTTAATCTGATTATCCCGAACATCCATCAATCCAAATAGCTTGGTGTCGGCTTTAACACCCCAGGTAATGGTCTTCGTCTGTTGGTCGTCTTTAAGCACATTCTTCTTGGAAGCCGAACTGCTGCACGCTCCCAATGACACGACCATCACAGTTAGGGCAACTAATAACCCTATCTTTGAAAAAAGCTTTTTCATGATGTGACCCTCCAATACCAATTTTAGTGGGTAATAATCTTACCAAGAAATTGTCGTGCCCGTTCATTGGTAGGCTCACCATTAAAGAATTTATCGCTGCTATCATCTTCCAAAATGCGGCCGTCATCCATAAAGACAACCCGGTTGGCAACTTCACGAGCAAATCCCATTTCGTGGGTAACCACCAGCATGGTCATATCTGAGTCGTTCGCAATCTCTTTCATAACATTTAAAACATCGTCAATCATTTCAGGATCAAGGGCACTGGTTGGTTCATCAAATAAGAGGCACTTAGGCTTCATTGCCAGTGAACGGGCGATCGCAATTCGTTGTTGCTGACCACCTGATAATTGAGCTGGCAGCTTGTTAGCCTGGCTTCGTAACCCAACTTGATCCAATAACTGCAATGCGACCTTTTTGTTCTCATCTTCCGGTCGGTGCAATACGATCCGAGGTGCCAGCATGATGTTCTCCAAAACCGTCTTATTTGCATACAAATTAAAATGTTGGAAAACCATCCCGACGTTTTTCCGAATTCTGTTCATATCCGTCTTACGGTCGGCCAAATCCTGGCCATTCACAATTAATTTACCTTCTTGAATCCGTTCAAGACCATTAACCGTCCGAATTAGGGTTGACTTTCCAGAACCTGAAGGGCCGATCAGAACAACGGTTTCGCCTGCTTCAATTTTTAAATTAATGTCCTTGAGGGCGTGAAAGTCGCCATAGTACTTTTGGACATCTTGAAATTCGATCATTGCCATGTCTTTCTCCTCCAATATATTAGGCTTCATTAAAATCGCCTAAGAATGATACTAATTCCATATTATGTTAAAAATCCTCATTGGTCAAAAAATTGTTACAAAAGTTTTACTTGATTGTTATCATTCCGTAGCACAGCCAAAAAAGCAAACCTTCAGATTAATAAATTCGGGTATCGATTGAATAATTATATCGAATATTTTATGAAAATACAAATCGGCACTGATAACGGTACTGTTTATAAGTATAAGTGTATAATTATACCTCTTTAAGCAAAAACGACCATGCGTTCCAGAAACGGAATGCATGACCGTTTTCATTCGAAATTTGGGATCAAATCCATTTTAGTCCCAAAATTAGTATTCCAAACACGATATTAAATTCACGATCGTTTCTTATACGCAACTGACGCCCGAACCGTGTACTCCTGGGGGGCTTCAATCACGCCGGAGCGACCGATCTGCTTGTAGGGGCCGCCCACCAGAGTGACGGATGCGAGGTACAGTTTCACTTCCGATAAATCAAGGGGGCGAACCGATTGCAGTCCCACCCGCTTAATTTCGCCGACTGGATAAATCTCAGATTGATTCATGCCGCAGTAGACGATCATTGACAATCCCTGCTTCCGCATTTCAAAGTAAGGCATTAACACGTCTTTGCCGATTGCGTAGATTGGCTTACCATCGTTGACCTTGAGCAACTCGTAAATCTTGCGGTCACTCATGCCATCGTAATCGGTGGTAAATAAGCCCTCCTGTTCCATTTGAGCAGCTAATCGATTGATGTTTTGCTGCTCTGAGGCAGTGACTTCAATCTTAGCCGGTAATAGATGAGAGTCATCAAACAACCCATTGGCGGCAATGTTACTTCGCCTCGTTTCCGGCACCACTGTCGACCCCATCCGTGAATTCACCTGAGTCTCTTGAGGATGTTCTTGAATGTGCAGCCACTTAGCCAATTTGGGCGAAATGTCAAACCACGGCTGCTTGGTTGTAAAATAATAGAAGAAATTACAAAGGGTGAAGTACAGCAAAATGATCGCAACCGCCAAGATCAGCGAGCCTTGCTTCAAGTAGCTATTTTCCAAGAACCGGAAACTAATGTAAAACAAATAAAGGTCACCAAAGGCTCCCAGGATTGTGTAGATGCGGCTCTTTAATTTGACGTTAATATTAAAATAACCGAGGTAATGATTGACCATGTCTAAAAAGCTAAACATTATTGATTACCCCCTTCACCATCCTGCGTGGTGGTTGTATTTCCCGCAGTTGTTGTGCCAGTATTGCCACCGGTGTTGCCCGTGGTTGTACTGCCAGTTGTGGTGTTGGCATTATTATCCGTTGTGCCTGTCTGAGTGTTGTCATCATTATTCGTCTGAGTATCACTCTTATTAGTGGTGCCACCGGTTGTTGTTGATTTATTGGTATTACTCTTGCTACCAGTAGTACCAGTTGTCGATTTTTTGTGCCAGTCGTTTGATTGGTATCGGTATCGTCAGTCGTTGTGTCGGTATTATTTGATTCTTCTTTTGCTGAAGAAGCCTTCTTGGATTCCTCGGCTGCTTTCTTTTCAGAGGATTCCTTAGCAGCTTTTTCAGACGATTCCTTAGCCTTCGCTTTTTCCTTCTCGGCGTCAGAATCCGACTTCTTTTTAGGTGTACCAAATATTTTATTTGACGTATTTTTTTGATTGGTCGTCTGAGTGGTAGTAGGCGTTCCTTCATTAGTGGACGTTACCTTATTAACCACGACGTTTGTAGCTCCGAGTGCGAGCGAAATTGACAGAATCGCAAACGGTGTTATTAATGGCGGAATTCTATTATCCATTCACAAAAACTTCCTTATTCAGATTTGGTAGACCAATTATCGCACATTAATTTGAACGATTGGTAAATTTTTATTTAATTATTCGTTAAGTTGAGCGCATTCAGGACACAGGCCATAAATCTGGAAAAGGTGGCCGGTCACTTGGCAACCCTGCAATTGGTTAACGATTTCCTCGCTTAGTGGGCAGTCTTTTAGCTCAATCACCTTGCCGCAATTGCTACAAATAAAGTGATGATGATGTTCATGTTCAAAATCACATTGAAATTTAACTGAGGCTCGGTCACCCTGGACTTGGCGCTCAACGATTCCCAGATCCGCAAACTCAGAAATATTGCGATAAATTGTGTTGTGGCTCATATTGGGGAACGTCTGGCGCATGAAGTCATCGATGCTGGTGACTTCAACGTACTTCTTTTTGGCCGTGTTAAATAGAAATTCAAGCATGGCTGTCCGTTGTTTCGTGATTTTTAAATGATTACTTTTTAATACGTTCGTTGCTTCTTTGACTGTTGAAGGCATTCTATTCACCTCATGATATTGTTGGGTGGGATTCACTTGTTTGAGTTGATTTGGACTGGGTTACTCAAAACTTGAATCGGCACTTTCGTTATAGTAACAATTACTATTTAAGTGCATACTATCACATTTAGCTCCTTGCAACAACTATCCCATTGGTTCAATTAAATATTGAGTGACAATCTTGTCAACTTTACGCTGAGTTTTGCCAAGATCCCAGTTCACGATTTCATAGGCCTTACCTTCCAGTTCTTCAGGCATTTCCAAGTCGCGAAGATATTCCTTACTATGGATACGTTTGGCCACCATCGCCGAATTGTCGCCGCGGCAAGCCATGCGTTTTTTCAGCTCTGTCGTGTCACCGACCTTGAGATAGATAATCACCGCTTGATCGCCGAGCTTTTGCTTATATGTAATCGCTCCCGCCGTATCCAGGACGATGCAGGCAAACGGTGACGTCTTCCAAGCGTTCTCCAGGCCTTCATAAGACGAGCCATAGCGATTGCCGGCGTAGACAACCGACTCCAGGTAGTGATTTTTCGGGAATGATTCCTTGGTTTCAAAATAGTAATCGACGCCATTCTTTTCGCCATCCCTTGGTTTTCGAGTGGTATGGGTGATCACTTTGGTCATATGAAATTTATCGTGTAAATAATTCCGCACGGTGGTTTTGCCACTGCCCGCCGCACCGGTAATTACGAAAACTCGATTTGTCATCCACTATTCTCCGATATTTTCTTTATTATAAATATAGTCGTTTGCCCGTTTCAATAACTGCTTCAAGTTGTCATAGGATAATGTGTCATAGGCCTCTTGGAAATTAAACCAGCCGTATTGGTTAATCTCTTCATCCTGCTTGGTCACCTTCACATCGGGGTGAACCTTGCTGACAAACAAGGTTACGTCCTTGTGGTGACCATTTTTCATATCGTATTCCAACTTTTCTTTGAAATTGGTGTCAATAATCGTCTTCAAATTCGTTTCTTCCCGAATTTCGCGGACGGCCGTTTGAATGAGATTCTCATTCTTTTCCACGTGCCCTTTGGGAAATCCCCAAAAATCATCAGTCGCACTTCGCAACAATAGATAGCGGATACTGCCATCTTTGACCTCATAAACAACTGCGCCACTTGCATATTCTGTAACCATCAAAGACACTCCTTTTATAATAGTGTGCGGAACAAAGCGATTAGAAGCCGGAACCTAAGTTACTTTCACCATAAATCCGGGTTTTGGATTTTTGGGGGAAGTGACTTAGGTGCAGACTTCTGCTTTGTGCAGCACGATTCAATAGTAGTGTGCGAAACAAAGCGATTAATAACCGAAACCTAAGTCTCCTCAACTATAAGTCCCGTTTTTGGGGATTTGTAGTTGAGGTGCTTAGGTGCAGGTTATTGCTTTGTGCAGCACGATTCAAACATCAGACTTTCAACGTTCGTTTCAACAACAATGGTGCCACGATCGTCGACAACACGATCACAATAATAATTTCTGAATATAAATTTTTGGCCATTAAATTGGCAGATAGACCAATCTGGGCAATGATCAACGCCATTTCACCCCGAGAAACCATCCCGGATCCCACGACAAAGGCACTCCGCCAGTTCATCTTGGTGATGGCTGCACCAAGCGCCCCACCGAATAGCTTCGTGGCGATTGCCAACAACGTCATGATGACAATGAAGCCTAAATTCTTGAGGACGCCACCAAATTCCATATCCAGCCCGATGCTTACGAAGAAAATCGGGATAAAAAATGTGTAACCAACCGAACTAACACTGCTAGAAACTTCATCTTGGAACTTCGTCTGGGAAACGGCCACTCCGGCGAAGAAGGCGCCAACAACTGAGCTCAAGCCAATCACATCAGCGAGCCAAGCCATTGATAAACATAATACCAACGAGATAATGGCTACCGAGCCGTGAACTGGAATCCGCTCGGCGAACCGTAACCCAATCGGTGCCACGTATTTGACCAACAAGATCACACCTAAAAAATATAACAATTGAAGTATGGTTGCAACCACCAAATTGGGGGCATTATCGTCTGCCACGCCAAATGAGCTGACAAAAATACTCAATAGGATGACGGCAATAATATCGTCAACCACCGCGGCTCCAAGGATTGTCGCCCCTTCCTTGGTGTTCAATTTCTTGAATTCACGGAGAACTTCGACGCTAATCGATACAGAAGTTGCCGCGAAAATAACCCCCCAAAAAATCGACCGTTCAAACCCTTGTCCCATCAACTCACCATAACCATAGAACGCAATCATTGGAAAGAGGACACCAATCGCGGCAACGCTAATCGCTGGCTTGAAATATTTCTTAAGCAGATCTAAATCACTCTCAATCCCAGCAATAAACATCAAAATGATGACACCAATTTCAGAACCAGCGTGCATCAGGTGGGTATTTTGCAGGACACCAAACACCCCCGGCCCCAAAATGACCCCAACAACCAGTTGCCCAATGACTGCGGGCATCCCCAATCGTTGACTAATGGCTGCCGCAAGCAGTGTCGCTATCAAAATCAGTGCTATTTGTCCAATAAACCCCATTCAATATCCTCCAATCTGTCTTGTCCGGTTCGTAACTTATTAATTGTAATAAGTTTACCATATTGAAGAGAACAGTGAGCGGAGTATAGCGATTAGAAACTGGAGCCTAAGTCTCCTATTGCTGAAATTCCTGGTTTTGGAATTTTTGCAATGGGTGCTTAGGTGCAAGTCACTGCTTTGAGAAGCTGTCCTAAGAACAGTGAGTGGATCCAGGCGGTTAGCAATCAGAGCGTAAGTCTCCAAAGAAAAAGAGATCCCCGCCATTGTTTTCGCAGGTGATCTCTCAAAATCTTCATATTATATTGGTAAGTGATTACTTTGTTTTATAACCAAAGTCAGGAATATTTGTCCAACGATCTTTCAGATATCGGACGACCATCTTTGGCTCACGGGCTCTGGTGAAGATGCCCTTCTTGTTCCCCTGAACGCGTTGGATGCCAAATTTGGTCTGGAAGTCCGCAAAGTTCCAAAGCTGTTCGCCAACAAAGTTTGGAAGTTCATCGAAGACTTTGCTGGACATCCGGTAATAATCTTCTTGGAATTCTTCAGAGAATGGCTCGCCGTACTTACTGTGAAGGCCAGCAACTGTGTCGGCACCGTATTCCGTGTACATGATTGGTTTATCAGGGAATTTTGCTTGATATTCCTTCAGCTCATCGCGAGTAGCCGTTTCAGCCGTCTTCAAATCTCCGTTGCCAATGTACCAGCCATAGTACCGGTTCAGTGCGATCACATCAACCAGATCTATACATTCATCCGTCTTTGGATTAGCCATCATAATACTGGTGTAAGTGCATGGGCGTTTTTGCGGATCTAATTCTCTGGCTTCATCGAACAATGGTTTGAAATAGTCATGCGCGCCCTTGGAGAAAGTTGCGGCTTCATTGGCAATCGACCACATCACCACAGATGCATGGTTCTTGTCACGATCGATCAGCTCACGAATGACTTGTTGATGTGCTTCGGCAGTCTTCAATTCTTTCCAAGTATCATCTTCGTAATCGTCACTTTCCAGCATTGAAACGTCGAAGCCAAATGTGACCATCAGCCCAACCGCAGTGGTTTCGTCAATCACAACGATTCCTTCGCGGTCACATAGACGCATCATTTCTTCTGAGTATGGATAGTGAGACGTCCTAAATGAGTTGGCCCCCATGTCCTTCATGAGGTTAATGTCCAAGACGTTGACGGGTTCATTGAAGCCACGACCGTGAACGTAAGTATCCTCGTGCTTACCAAATCCTTTGAAGTAGAATGGCTCGCCATTGATCAAGAATTGACCGTTTTGAACGGCGATCTTTCGAACACCAAATGGTTCCGAGTAAGTATCCTCAACGTCACCATTTTTGATAAGGTCAACTTTGGCTGTGTATAGGTAGGCGTTCAGTGGCTGCCATAAGTTGACATTAGAAATGGTTAAGACTTCGTCGGTGCCCTTGCCACTCGCAACTTCTTCACCGGCGTGATCGAGAATTGTCACTTTGACCTCATCAAAATCACCAGCTGCTTTAATCGTTGTGTGAACATTGGCTGATTTTGCTGCTAAATCAACATCGGGGACAACCGTGATATCATCGATGTGGGCTTGTGGCGTTGAATAAATTTTAACGGGGCGTTGGAGGCCAGCGTAGTTGAAGAAGTCAAAATTTTCGTCAACTTTGCGGACCAGATGACCATTTTCGTCCTTGGATTCACTGTAATGACCAACTGGCAACGTCGAATAATCAAGTAAGTTGCTCAATTTAACGGTCAAGCGGTTATTGCTATCTTGAAGATAATCATTAATTTCAACTTCAAACGGGGTGAAGCCACCCTTATGATGAGTAATTTCTTGACCATTTAAATAAACCCAAGCCTCATGAGTAGCGGAGCCAAACCGCAAAACCAGTCGCTGTGAACGGAGGGGCTTGGCGATATCAAAGTTGGTCTCGTACCAAAAGTAACCGGAATGATCACGAATTTTTTGAGAAGCCGTCTGGTCATTAAATGAAGCGGGAACAGCCAGCACTTCATCAGTTGGTAGCGGCTTGGTGACATCGATTGGGGTCACTTCTTCATCGATCATGAATTTCCAAAGGCCTGATAAATCAAGTAAGGCGCGGGTAGGTGTTGCAGTTGGGTATAACATAAATGAATTCCTCCGTTCAATTTGAATTGTGTCGTTGGTTAAAGATTAACCGAATTAGCCAACATATTCTTCTACTATTTTTACATAAATTGATCTATAATGACTTTTATGGAACCGCTAACATTTTTTTAAGGAGTGACCCTTTTGCCTTCACCAGATTATCAACAATCAGCCAAGCTATTTCATTCGGCGACCCAACTTAATATCGCTATTTATAGTCATACCGGTGACCAACTATTAGACCTAACCGATAGTGACGCCATTCAAGCCTTTCATAGCCACACCGAATTTCACCAAATCGTGATCCAAGTGGCCGCTCAACCCGCTAATCGTTACCTGCATTTTGTAACAGCCACTAAGCTCGAATACCTGATTGTGGGTTTAATCAAGCAGCCTCAATCGGTGGGAATGGTCGTTGTCGGCCCCTTTATCACGAATACCTTCAACCGCGAGGCCGTCAATGACATCTTAATCGACAATTCATATACCGTCAGTGAACGGCGGCGTTTGGAACAATTGTACCAAGGGCTGCTAATTCTATCGTCGACGAGAATCGCAGATATTGGCGCGCTCTTGGTCAACTTATTTAATCACGCACTGATTCAGCCCAAACCAGTCAAGCTTATTGATAAACGGGTCCGCCCTCACCAACCGACCTTGATAGACGTCAGTGCTGAATCTCAGGTCCAAATTGAAAAGCGGTATCTGGAAGAACAGGAACTCATAGATGCAATTGCGGCGGGGAACAAACAGGGCGTTGAACAACAGCAACATTCGATTGCGCGGATTACCGAGCTGTTTTCCAACCGAATTCCCCATCAGCCGCTCCGCTCAACCAAGAATATTTCGTTTGTCTACAATACCCTTTGCCGAATTGCCGCTCACCGTGGCGGGGTTCAACCAGTTTACCTGAACGATATCTCCGAAAAGTATGCCCTACTGATCGAGCGGCAGAACACCGTTTCCGGATTGAAATCATTGACAGCTGCAATGGCACTGGAATATTGCGCACTCGTCGATTCAGTCTCAACCAATCAGTACAGCCCCATGATCAAACGAGCGGCAGACTACATTTTGCTCAACCTGGGCCATCATATTTCACTGGCACAAATTGCCACTGAAATCGGCACGAATCCTTCTTATCTGTCGCGAAAGTTCAAGGCAGAGGTTGGCTTGACCATCACCGATTATCTGAATGAAAAGCGTATTTCAGAAGCTAGGAAATATCTCGAACGACCCACGCCGTCCGTCACTGGCATCGCTTTGATGACCGGTTTTAACAACGTCACCTACTTCATAAAGGTGTTCAAACGGGTTGTTGGGCAAACGCCATTAGACTATCGGAATTCGGTTGGGCGAAGATAACTGTCATCGTTTGGTTATCCCCTTTATGAATATCTGTAAGAAGGTTAGCACCTTCTGAGATAAATTTTTGTGAAAATCAATGGCAATCATGGCTGGAAAAGTAATGTATAATGGCTTTAACAATTGTTTTGGGGTGCTGTTTTGGGCGGTATCCTGGATCTGCGTTTTTAGGACAGCTGCGCAAAGCAGGAGTCTGCACGTAAGCACCTCCAACAAAAATCCCTAAAAACCAGGGATTTCTGTTGAAGGAGACTTATATTCCAGTTCCTAATCGCTTTGCTACGCTCACTTTTGGAGGTATTCACATGAAAATCAATCAGTTTGCATATGTACCCACTAGTCATGACCAAATCATCAAGGAATTGGCCGACGTTCGTTTTTTAACATCCCGGACTTCCAAGATTTCTGATCCCGTCATGCTGTTCCGCCAATTTTTGCTCAAGTTTTACCTTGAAAAGCAAGGACTTTCCACCCGAGTTCAAAAAGTTGCTAATCTCATGGCTACCAGTGATCTGAATGCCTACGACTACACTGCCAATGAAGGTACCCTGACAAAAGATGCCTTCTATAATGTTGCCTTGCAGTTACTGGGCTTTGAGGTTGGCTTGGACTTCAGCCTGAACGATCCCTTTACTACAATGAAAAAATTGAAGCTACCGACTGCCAATGTCAGTGATCAGCTCAGCCGCGACGACGTAATAGATGCCTGGTACAAATTACTGAACACCCGCACCAAGTATGGTCAGACGTTAATCGACTATCTGGCCGGCCAGGGCTATTATCATCAATTTGCCGATGATGGCTTAAAACGGCCACTAATCTTTAATGGCAAATCGCAAGCCGTATTCGATACCAGCAAACTCATTCACGAAGTCGTTTACGTGGAGGCGCCACTCGATACCGACCACGATGGCAAACGCGACCTGCTAAAAGCCGAAATCATCCGCCCGGCAGAAACTGAAGCTGGTTTGAAAGTGCCAATTGTCTTCACCGAAAGCCCCTACGATCAAGGAACCAATGACAAGCAAGCCGACGATTTGACCCACAAAGTTAATCTACCGCTCGAACGCAAGAAACCAAACACCCTTACATACGATGACATCAAAGTGACCTATGACAATTCTAATCTCCCAGCACCGCGTGCCGCCAAGGAAACAACGAAAGTGGCCGAAGAAACCTTCGTTAAGACTTGGACCTACTCACTGAATGATTATTTCTTGGCACGCGGCTTTGCAGTTGTCTACTCTTCCGGTGTAGGCACCAAAGATTCCGACGGTGTACGAACAACCGGGACTCCCGATGAAACGATCAGTGCCACTTCAATTATTGAGTGGCTTCATGGTGATCGCCAAGCCTTTACCAACCACCACGATCAAGTTGCTATCACCGCCTGGTGGAGTAACGGCAACGTTGCAATGACGGGTCGCTCTTATCTTGCTACGCTTGCAACGGCTGCCGCAATGACCGGAGTTAGTGGTCTCAAAACCGCCGTCGTTGAAGCCGGCATTTCCAACTATTACGATTATTATCGTGAAAACGGCTTAGTGGTTGCCCCCGGTGGTTTCCAAGGAGAAGATACCGATGTTCTTGGTGAATTTACGTTTAGTCGGGAACAAACGGCCGCTGATTATCTTAAGATCAAGGATACTTGGCTGGCTCAGTTAAAAAAGTTAACTAGCGGTCAGGATCGAAAAACCGGCAGCTATAATTCCTTCTGGGACAACCGAAATTTACTAAAGAACGTCAATGTCAAGGCGGATATGTTGCTGGTTCACGGACTGAATGACTGGAATGTTAAATTATCACACGTTTATCATCTCCGGAACCGATTAAAGAAGGAAGCAATCACTCAAAAATTAGTCCTCCATCAGGGGCAACACGAGTATTTAAACAATTTCCGGTCAATTGATTTCACCGATATCGTTAACTTATGGCTTACCAACAAATTACTCGATGTCGATAACCAAGCCAACGACATCGTTCCAGACGTGCTGGTGCAGGATAATGCCGAACCAGAAACCTGGACGCCATATCAAGATTGGGGCGGAGATGCCAAAGTTGAGAAAATTTCATTGGCTGATAAACGTTTCACCGATCTCAATGAGAACACCAGCTTCACAGACAGACTAGACGATGACCTGTTCAAACACTATATTTCAGACACCAAGAAGTGGCAGCGGGCCCTCTTCACCAAAGAACACTCCAAGATGGACAAACATTGCATCAAGCTGGTTTCCGAACCTTTGAGCGAAGATCTGATTGTCGATGGTCAAGCCACGATTTCGCTGCGTGGATCAACCAGTGCCAACATTGGGCTATTAAGCGTTACCTTGGTAGATTATGGCAAGGCCAAGCGCTTAAAGCCAGTGCCCCAAGTTTTGGCCGCTCAACAAATTCTCACTGGCTACCATTGGCGCAAGGATGATTTGAAAGAATTTCTGCCAGAAAAAAAGGCCACCGCTTACAAGAAATTTACGGACGCTCATATGAACATGCAAAATCGAACTAATAATTATCGATCAGATGAGCTGCTGCCAAAGCAACTTTATACATTTGAGATGGCCTTCCAACCAACCTTCTGGCGCTTGCTGGCCGGCCACCAACTTGGACTGATCATTTATGCAACCGACATGAATTACACCATTCGTGGCAATCAAGATATTACTTACACAATTGATTTAGCGGCTTCAAACATTGAGCTACCCTACTTACGGTAGTTGAAACGGTTTCTTTCAAGCAGTATTATGATTACAAATACAAATTAAGGATTGGTGATTACATGCGAACAGGAACAAAGATCATTACCCTGGATAACGGTTATCATTTATGGACCAACACGCAAGGCACTGGCGACATTCATTTGCTGGCACTGCATGGTGGCCCTGGCGGTGAACATGAATATTGGGAAGATGCTGCCAAACAATTGGCTAAGCAAGGCCTTAACGTCCAAGTAACCATGTACGATCAATTGGGTTCATGGTATTCAGACAGCCCTGACTTTAGCGATCCCCAAGTGCGTAAGGATATTTTGAACTACGATTACTTTTTGGATGAAGTTGACGAAGTTCGTGACAAATTAGGCTTGGATGATTTCTATTTGATTGGTCAATCATGGGGCGGCTTATTAGTTCAAGAATATGCAGCTAAATATGGCAAACACTTGAAGGGAGCCATTGTTTCCTCAATGGTCGACCGGATCGATGATTACACCGAAAACTTGGAAAAGGTTCGAGAAACTGCCTTGACCCCTGACCAAGTGGCCTACATGAAGAAGTGCGAAGCCGCCAACGATTATGACAATGACAAGTATCAGTCATACGTTGATATTTTGAATAAGGGCTACATTGATCGGAAACAACCTTCTAAGTTGTCGCATTTGATTGATGTCACCAACACCGATATCTATGGTGCTTTCCAAGGTGATAACGAGTTTGTTATCACCGGGAAATTGGCAGAATGGAACTTCACCGACCACTTGAAGGATATCAAGGTCCCAACGCTGGTCACATTTGGTGAACATGAAACCATGCCAGTGGCAACTGGAAAACGAATGGCAGAAATGATTCCAAATGCCAAGTTCGTATCAACCCCAGAAGGTGGCCACCACCACATGATTGACAACCCAGATGTCTATTACGACCATCTGGCAACGTTTATCCGCGAGGTTGAGGCGGGAACGTTTAACAAGTAAGCGTGCGGAGAAAAACGCTTTGACGCGTCTATATAAAGCCTTTCAACTTCAATCCCGGTTTTGGGGATTTGAGTTGGAAGGTTTTATATAGTTAAGCGTCAGTTTTTTGGAGCACTACTAATCTATGTAATGGAGAAAGCAGGCGTCAGGGCTGTCGGAGTGCATTTACTCAATATAACGGAGAAATTCCCGAAAGTAGAACTGGTTTTAGTTCAGGAGCTCTTATGTATCTAACACCGGTTTTTCAGAGCACTACTCACCATTTACAAATAGAATACCAACCAACATAAAATCTTCTCGTAGTATTTACGTATTTGTATTTATATAAAGTAAGTGTCCCCATTTCGCTTGCTTTCATACGTATCGATACGTATAACACAGATAGTTGGAGGAGAAGAATGAAAGTTACAGTTAAACAGGTTCTTGAGATGTTGTCTGCTCAAGGATTTGTTGAAGATAGAATAAAAGGCGATCATCATCGTTTTGTTGATCAATATGGACATAAGGTAACAGTCCCGTACTCACGCTTGAAGCAAGAAGTCAGCCTTTCCACGTACCACTACATCAAACGTCAGGCAGGTATTAAGTAATTATGAAAATCATTACAGGAGGTTTCTCCATGAAAAAACGAATTGTTGCTTACCCAGCAGAACTCATCCCTGATAAAGGAACGTATACAGTCATCTTTCCCGATGTCCCCGGCGCAATTTCTCAAGGAAATGGCATTGCTGAGGCCATTTCAAACGGTAGTGAAGCCTTAGGATTGATATTATACGACGAAAAAGAGTTACCAAAGCCCAGCGATCTCGAATCCATTAAACCAGATGAACCTGGAACAATTATTAATTGGATTGCGACTGACTTAGATGAAATTAAACGAACCGTTCGTGAACCAACGGTCAAAAAGAACACCACCATCCCTGGTGACCTCGCTCGAATGGCCGAACAGAAAAACATTAATTTTAGTGCGTTACTTACAGACGCACTGAAAGCAAAACTGAATCAGTGATGTAAAGAAGGAGCACCTGACTTGATGAAGACAGCCAGATGCTCCTTTTGCATTCAAAATACCTGATCATTTCTCACTCATTAAGTATTTTTGATAAATACTTCTGGATCCCTTACCCTAGCCATCTCAATATCGATATGTTCGAGAAATTGTAGCGATTTTTGTTGGCTTAAATCGAACCTTTAGTAAAACAAAAGCGAAGCCCCTCGACTCCTCTTTTCGCACTTTTTGAATTTATCAAACTCACTTCGTCAACCCTTCTGGCACATCCGGGTTCTGCGACAACAGTTGACTTCTTCGCTCGTACAATCTGAACAAGACATAACCGACCATTCCGAAGAAGAACGGTCCGATCAATTCAAGCGTCAAATCCCAATACTGCCCTTCAGAAATTGCGGAAATGGCCGTTGAGAACACACCGATCATCAACAGGAGATCCACCACAACGGTCACCGTCATGTAGACCCATTTGCGTTTGTAAATCACAAACGGTTTTTCCAATGACAGATTGGCCTTGAAGAATGGAAATGCGGTAACCAAGAATAGATATGGTAACGTCGATGATAAGTTATCCATCAGCGTCAAAACATTATAGAAATCAACGGCGGATTTGCCACCAAATGAGGTCATCGCGATCAAGGCACTGACCACGCCGGCCTGCATCCACATTGCGTTAGCAGGCATCCCGTATGCATTTAACTTTGGTAATGCCTTTGGCCACAACTGCTTTGGCGTTCCTAAAATGAATGACTTAATCGGCATATAAACGATCACGAAGAATGATCCCAGATAACTGATCAGCATGGTGAACGATCCAAACCGGGAGAACCAGAAACTCAGGGTTTGCGATCCAGCGGTACCAAGCGAGAACTGCTGACCTAAACTATAGCCCAAGTTGCTCATTAAAACATAAGTCGTATTTCCTAAATTAACTCCTGAGCCATCGAACACTTTTGACCAATTGGCGGAAGCGCCCCACAGAAAGATAAATAGTGCATAAATCATGGTGATTAAAAACGCACCCAATGCCATGGCCAACGGGAAGTTCCGTTTGGCATTTTTCATCTTATCGGACACACCGCCCATGGCTTCAATCCCGGCGTAGGCATAAATTGCAAATACCAGGAACGACACGATTGAGCTCAATGATTGGTAACTTGATCTTGGTGACTTTAACAAACTAGTTGGCAAGTTCATCGGTTCTGCGAGTTGAAACCCGTTCATGCTCAACAATATCAGACTGGCGATACAGAAGAAGATTGTCAAGACAACGGCGGCAATTCCACCAACGGCTGCTAATTTAGCGACTTTGGTGAGCCCCTTAGTGGCGACAAAGGTCACGATGCAGAAAAACGCGATGCTCAAGATGCCGATTGTTTCGGTGGAATCCAGCCCGCCGAAGCGCCACTGGCCAGTTTGATCTGAGCCACTAATCGTGGTAGACAGCATGATCCAAATTTTAGAAACGGTCGACACAATCAAGATGATCCATGAGGCAATCCAAACGAAGCCACCAACAAACGCCCATTTAGTCCCCAGCGAATTGGATAACCAGGAGAACACGCCACCGGCTTCGTTCCGCAAAGATGCCCCGTATTCTGAAAACATCAGTGATGAGGGCACGAAGAACAACAATGCAGCCAAGACATACCAGATAATGCCGGCGTAACCCATTGTGTAATAAGCGATCGACGTATTATCAAAGGCAAAGGTTGAGGTAAAGATCATCAACATGACGCTCATCAAAGTTAATTTATTTGTTGCAATTTTCTTCATAAGCAATGCTCCTTGTCTCGGTTATCATTTGTTGTGTGGAATGGATTGTTTTTGTGATTAGGACGGCTCCGTAAAGCAGAAGTCTGCATGTAAGCACCACCGAGAAAAATTCCAGAATCGGGAATTCCTCTCACTAGAGGCTTACACTCCGACTTCTAACCGCTTTAGTTCGCTCACTTTCTTAAGACAGCTCCTCCAGGCAACAACCTGGATCCGCTCACTTTTCTTAGGACAGCTCCTCAAAGCAGAAAGCTACATGTAAGGACCTCGGAGAAAAATTTCAAAACCGGAAATTTCTCTCCGAGGACACTTACACTCCGCTTTCTAACCGCTTTGATCCGCTCACTTTTCTTCAAAACGATTTTCAATCGCTCTAGCGTGGGCTTCCAAGCCCTCAACCCTTGCCAGCGTTGTAATAGCATCCTTTTCCTTTGCCAAGGCTTCTCTTGTATAGGAAACAAACTGTGTCCGTTTCACGAAATCTTGGACACCCAATGGTGAGAAGAATCGTGCCGTACCACCCGTTGGCAAAATGTGGTTAGGACCGGCAAGATAGTCACCAAGTGGTTCTGAAGCTGAGAAGCCTAGGAAGACTGATCCGGCGTTCTTAATTTGATTTAGATATTCGATGGCATCTGGGAGTTGAACTTCCAAATGTTCTGGCGCAACAGCGTTCATCAGGGTGAAGGCATCATCAATATCATCAACGACTGCGATAAAGCCTTCATTATCCATGGCAGCCTGGGCAATTTCTTGGCGAGGCAATAACGCAACTTGGCGCGCCAATTCTTTGTTGACGGCGTCGGCTAACTGCCGATCATCCGTAATCAACATTGGCCGAGCCAACTTATCATGTTCAGCTTGTGACAGCAGGTCTGCCGCTACTTGGCTGGGTACTGACTGGGAACTGGCAATCACGCCAATTTCAGATGGACCAGCGATCATATCGATATCGACTTGACCGAAGACCTTCTTTTTCGCAGTTGCCACAAAGACATTGCCAGGACCGGTAATTTTATCAACCCGGGGAACTGTTTCGGTACCATAGGCCAATGCAGCAATCGCTTGAGCGCCACCAACCGTATAAATTTCATCAACGCCGGCAATCTTGGCAGCGGCTAAAACGGCTTTGATCAAACCATCCTTTTGAGGTGGCGTCACCATCACAATCCGGCCAACTCCAGCAATTTTGGCGGGAATCACGTTCATCAGAATGGATGAAGGATAAGCAGCCGTCCCACCGGGAACGTACAAGCCAACGGCAGCCAGCGGTTGAATCTTTTCCCCACGAATGACGCCTTTCTTCTTGGCGTCAATAAAGCTTTCTTCAACCTCCATTTGTTGGAATGAAGTGATGTTAGCCTTAGCCAGCTTCAACGCATCAATCACCTTTTGATCAGTTTGGGCATAGGCATCATCAATTTCTTGTTGACTGACGCGCAGGTTTTTGAGGTCAATACCGTCAAATTTCTTCTCGTAATCCTTCAGCGCTTGATCACCATTTTCAATGACGTTGGCAATAATATCGTCAACTGCTTTTTCAACCTCAGCTCGGTTGGCTACCTTGTTAGTTCGAATCGCTACCTGTTTCAATAAGTTGTCTAATGAATCTTCAATAATTTGCATGTGTGCCACTCTCCATTTCTGTAAATATGCTGGTTATAATTAGAATTTAATTAGGACAGCTCCTTGCAACTGATGCTAACATCTAAGGAACTTCAGACTAAAACCCAAGCCCGGGCTTTCAGCCTAAAGCACCTTAGATACCGCATCACCCGTTGCAATCCGCTCACTCAATAAAAAAATCCCCAGACATTACGTATAGTAATATCTGAGGACGATCTGTCGCGGTTCCACCTCATCTTTGTCGCCACCTCACGATGAAACGACCTTACGCTGCTCATAACTAGTCGTCCATTAAAATGGAGAACAGTCACAGTAGCCGTGGTAACGCTGACTAGCGGAGTAACCTACTTAATTCAATCACTCAGTTCATAGATGTGTTTTCATCATTCACCACAACCCCTTCTCATCAAATAGTGAGCGGAGCAAAGCGGTTAGAAGCTGGCGCCTAAGTTGTCTTGACCGGAAATCCTGGTTTTGGATTTTTGGTCGAGACGGCTTAGGTGCAAGCTTCTGCTTTGCACAGCTGTCCTAACATAGTGAGCGGAGCCAGGCGGTTAGAAACCGGAAGATAAGTCTCCTCAAGCGGAAATTCCCGGACTTGGAATTTTTGATTGAGGTGCTTATGTGTAGGTTTCTGCCTGGCACAGCTGTCCTAACAGGGCTCTCTTTATGTGAAATGAACAATTACTTTTCTAATCATAACTTCATATTTATTATTATTTTTTAATTTGTTGATGCTGCAAGAATACCACCTCGAAATAATATGTCAAGCCACTTTTTGAGGCTTGAATCATCATTTGCACGTAAAAAAGCCCAGCATCCCAAGAATGCCAAGCTTTGAAATCAAAATTTACTTTTAAGGTTCTTCTCTAATCACTGGTTGTTCCTTTAAACTCAGCTTCTCAACGTTAAGCACCTTATCAACCAAGCCATCATAAAAACTATCCTCATGACTCACGATGATTAAGTTACCCGGAAAACGATCCAATGCGCGCTTCAAGGCTTCCTTAGTCTCTTCATCCAAATGGTTGGTTGGCTCATCCATAATGAGGAAGTTAGACGGTGTAAATTCCATCATCGCCAATTTAACCTTGGTCTGTTCACCACCAGAAAGTTGGCCGATTGGCTTCATTGCATTAGCGGAATCGAGGCCACACTTCGCAAGCTTGGTCCGAATTGTTTTTTGATTGAGTTTGGTGAACTTGTTTGAAATAATTTGCATCGGCGTCATCCGGTTATTGTCCCAGGAAAGCTCCTGGCTGAAGTAGCCAATCTTTGATGATGGTGAAAATTTCGCCGTTCCACCTTTTGCGGTTAATTGGCCGAGAATCGTCTTAATCAAGGTTGACTTACCAACCCCGTTAAACCCAGCAAAGCCGAACTTTTCACCCATTGAAATTGTGAAAGTCACCGGCTTCAAAAGCGGCTTATTATACCCAACGGAAAGGTGATCAACCGTCAAAGCTTCGTGAGAGCCGGTTTCCTCATAAGGAAAGTTGAAACTTGCCTTAATGTTCGTTGAAGGCGGATCAATTTTATCCATATGCGCTAGCTTTTTCTCACGTGATTTCGCCATCGTTGCCTTAGAGCCAGCCTTGTTTTTCCGAATAAAGCGTTCAGCCTTATCAATTTCAACCTGTTGCTTATCGTACTCCCGCTGTTGAAATTCTTCTCTCTCTGCTCGCTGCCGCATGGCCTGTTTGAAGCTCCCGCGGTACTTCGTGATCTTTCCGAAAGCAACGTTAATGATACAATTGGTAATTTTCTCTAAGAAATCATAATCATGAGAAACCACCAGGGCTGATCCGGAAAAACCGTTTAGATAGTCAATCAACCAATCAATTTGAGCTGTATCCAAATAGTTAGTGGGCTCATCGAGCAAAATAACATCTGGATCAGCTAACAACATTTTGGCCAAAATGATCTTAGAACGCTGACCACCAGACATCTTACCAACCAAGTGATCCCGGCCAATGTTATCAAGCCCCAAGCCAGTAATTGTTTGATCAATTCTGGTATCAATTTCATAAAAATTACTGGAGTCTAATTCATCTTGCAGCTGACCGGCACGTTCCATTAACTTATCGTTGCCGTTGTCAGCGTAATCAGCGTATAATTTATTTAATTGCTCACTCTTTTTATAGAGATCAGCGAATGCGGTCCGCAAGAATTGAGTAAGTGTTAAATCACCTTCAACGTCAGCGTACTGATCCAAATACCCAATCTTGATATTTTTCTGCCACTTAATATTTCCAGATAGTGGTAATTCGCTTCCCGTGATGATCTTAATGAGCGTTGACTTACCGACCCCATTTTGGCCGACAACTCCCATGTGTTCACCCTTTTCAAGCGTGAATTCAGCGTCTTTGTACAGATCTTTTTCCGCAAAACTCATTGAAAGGTCCGAAACAGATAGTAATGGCAAAAGATTCACTCCTTTTTAATAGTGTGCGTAACAAAGCGATTAGGAATCGGAACATAAGTTTCCTTGGCCGGAAATTCCCGGTTTTGGAATTTTTGGCCAAGGTGCTTATGTGGAAGTTTCTGCTTTGCGGAGCACCATTCGACTAGGTAGTTTAGACCAAACCAGTGCGTCAGTAAAACCAAGCGCCATCAAAACGCATCGTTAACGTAATCGAAGTGATTCGGATACCACTGCAACTGTCAGCACACTATTCAACTAAAATACCTAAGAATACATACAAATTATTATGTTACTCTTAATTAAAGTCATGGTCAAGTCATGCAACCGCTCGTGAATACAAGTAATGGTATATAATATATTCATTGGTTTGGGACAGATTCTAATCACTTTGTTCCGATCACTTATTTTTTAAGGATGTTAAAAAATCAAGAAAGTAGGTGCGAGGCAATTCCTCTCCCGATTAAAATCGGCGGTTTTTTTGCCTCAATTTTAAATGAATATTAGAGAAATTGAATATATCACAATTCCAGTATCAAACTTAGAGGTTAGTCTACGATTTTATCATGAGGTATTTGACATGCAGATCGTTGATTTGCCCAATGGGGATAAGGGTGCTGATCTGCGAAAGATGTTCTTAGACTTTCGACAAGTCGACAATGTTAGCAACCCCATTTCGTTTGGCTTAATCGCCAAGGATTCCATGGAAGCTATCAAGGCGCACTTAATCAATTATTTTGTCGATATCGTCGACGAACCATCTACCAAAACTGAAGTGAGGAGAAAAGTTAACTCAATCACCATTTTAGACCCAGATAAGAATCGGATTGAGGTTAACGAATTCAAATAGATGAAACTGACGCAATTGATTCATTACAGCACCACTAAGTCCCTGCAAATTATCAAGTGGATTGGCTTTTTGTTTATCTATTTACTTGCCTCAGGCAGCCTTGATATTGCTGGTAGCTATACCGCCCTCGTTCAGTTACGAAAGGTGCTGGGTATCTCGTTACTATTAATTGCGGTAATCCTTGGCTTTATCGGCTGGCGGTACGGTAAACAGCTCACAATCGCTAATCCACGGCATTTTGGTCGATCAAAGGCAACTTTTAGTCACATTAGTCAACTGATCATCATTTTTGCGGTTATTCTTATCGTTCAGTCCGTTTGGGGCTGGCTGGTTGTCCATCATGTTCTAGATTTACCAACAAACCAAAAAGTCATTAATGAAACGGTTACCCATTTACCACTTTGGAATAATTTGTTTGCAATTTTTCTGGCACCTATCTTTGAGGAACTTATTTGCCGGGGGATTTTTATGAATTACTTTTTTAACAAGGATAACCGACTTAATAATATTTTAGCTATCCTTGCTAGCGGCATGGTATTCGGCTTTCTCCACGACATGAGCTTCGACGTTAATTGGCTTTTGTACTCGGCCTTAGGATGTTTGTTGGCATACACCTACATCCATTTCAGAGATATCAGGTACAGTATCGCACTGCATGTCATGAATAATTTGTTATCAATACTATAAGACTAAAACATTGACGTTTATCCCAGCGTTTAGCGGCGAAGGGCCATCATTCCTGATCATTCGGAATGGTGGCCCTTCGCCGTTAAATAACACGGATTTATCATTTTCCCCAATTTTTTAATAGGCTTTTGGTTGTGATTCCAAGTGAAGAATAACGACCATCTCAGCCCACCGACTACCTATAAATTACTTGTAGTAGGCTCTAACCAATTTAGGATTAGTGGAAATGAAACCACCTTTGACTTCGAATCGTTTAGTTCCGCCCTGCTTAATTGAATCTTGATGGCTAAACGTGAATCGTTTAACAGCAATCTTGTCACCCTTAGCAAAGTGACCGTTTTTCTTAGTGAAATCAGCGTCACGATAGCGATTGAGCCCTTGTTTTAGAACCACTTGCTTCGGTTGCTTATGTCGCCCCATTTTAACCAACTTTCGATTTCCAGTGACGTAATGACCGTTGGTTAATTGATAACGGGTCGTAAGATTATGAGTGACAAATTTCTTAACCCGCAATACCGTTCCCTGTTTAAAGTTTCGGACTTTATTGGTCAAATTCTTATTGGTATATTCATTGACCCCCTTGGGATTAATCGCAGTTAACGTCTTATGACTGCTGTGGTAATAAACTGGGCGAACATAGGCAAACTGCGTCGTAATATAGCCCTGCCAGCCATCGGTCTTGCTTTGATGATTGACATCCCGAACATGATAGCGCAGTCTGCCGTCTTTGGAATGGGCGTAACCATCAACGACGAACATCGGCCGAAATACCCGTGGCTTCTGGACATAGCCAGCTTTTCGCTCAGATGATTTAAAGGTTGGATTCTGGTATAAATAGATTTTCTTCAGTGAATAAACCGCCTCATGAATTTTAGCGACGTTCTCCGGTGCAGCAACTTGGGTTTGCCTTTCCGACGTTGGCTCTGTCATCACAGGTTGGTCTGGAACACTTGGCGTCTTCGGCTTATCTGGTGTAGTAGGCGGATCTATCGACTCATTCTTCGGGGCAACGGGTACATCTGGTGCCGTGTTTTGTATAAACTAATTTCACCGTTTGCGCCTGTCCCGTTAGCTCGCCGGTCTGGATTGGATCATACGCCTTAAACGTATAGCCAGGTATTTCCAATTGATAGTCGGTCTTCGATAGATCAAATGAATCACCCAATTTACCAGTAATCGTCTGAACTCCATGAATCGCGGTCCCCTTCTCATCCTCGTATTTAACGGTAACTGGCTGCACCTGAACCTTATCGATGACGTAAGGCAAATGATAACTCATCACGGCAGTCGAATAGCCTGCCCGCTCCGGTTCAGCGCGATATTTCACCATCATATAGTATGTGTGTTCATTAGCAAGCAAGGTCCCGTTAATATGGGCAGCCTCTCTTGACGGGGCAACGACCCCACCATTTCCTGATTCGGGAACGAGACCACCTTGTTGGGCAAGTGATATTCCTTCACCTGGTGACACCTGTTCCGCCAAATCAGCAAAGTGAACATCATCCCCATCTAGCGTCATATTTTGAGTGGCGGGCTTAAAAACTTGAATGAAATCTGTCTCATCTTCTTCGCCAGCATAACCACCCAAGTCATTATAGTTAGAACTCTTTACCATATGAATATTTTGGGACGTGTATGGTTCCCAATGATTGGTCGGATCGGCAACGTGCTTTGGCAACGCATCTTTGAATGGTGCTTTCCACGTGTAGGCATTTTCGGTTAGATGCTGAACCGGAAAAACAACGTGTTGGCCGAGATACTGGAATTCATCATAATTATCCCGATCCAAAACATTCAAATTCTTAATCGAATTTGAAATCAATATCAGTTTCTTAACCGACCGCATTCCAGCAATCGGCGAGATGTCCTCAATTCGATTACCTTCCAAGTTGAGATTAGCCAATTGAGTTAGGCCACTTAGCGGCGTCACGTCTTTAACGTCATCAAAGTAATACCGACCATAGTCAAGATCATGTGCCAAATCCAATTCAGTTAAATTAGTGGCATTTTCTAAACCCTTAAGAGAATAATTTCCAGGATTAACGCTAGCTGGCCCAATTGTCCCATTACCACCATCAATTGGTTCATAATCAGCTCGTTGATACTCGGGAATTGTCCGCCAATTAATACTGGTTAACTTACTAAGCGCTATCTTAAATGACCCAGCATCAAATTGGCTGAGATCAGAATCACTTTTCACAATATTTTGTCGCTTCATTTCATACAATACTAACTTTTGTAATTGCTGATTCGGCATGACATCATTGATTGACTCTTCATTGGCGACGGTTGCCGCTTGAACATTTGGCATCGGCTGATCGCCTATCCCAGTATTCTGCATACTAAATAAAATCACTGACCCCAGTAGCAAAGTCGTCGTTAATAATAATTTGTGAACCTTCATAACTATCACCTCAAAGAATATCCCTTCTATTTCGATTACATCATACAAGAAAGAATACGCTGGTGTATATTATTTTGACTGCAAAGTTATGTCATCAATAACAAATAAGTTAATTACATAGACAGATTATGATCATTTTTAATAGATCACCCCAATAACCCATTACCGATTCAAAATCGCCTATCAAGTCAAAAAAGCTGGCCCTACGTTCAGGCCAGCCATTGAGTGATTAAATAAGTCATTATTCTAAATGTTGTAATGCTTTCTTGGGAATTTCATTTCTCTGAACCTGTTCGTAAGTTGCCACCTTTTGGGCTCTTGACCAGCCCACCTTAATGTAGCGGCCCTTCACGAATCGGTGACCACCAACGGAACCGACTTCCATTCGTTTATGTTGGCCATCCTTATTCCAGCCATCGATCAGATAATAATACGTGGTTGGATTGCCATCTGGTTGTTTTTCATATCGTTCCATACTGCCAACTTGCCCATAATACCAAGTCTTTCCGTAAGCATGATGATACCAGGTACCACCTGCAGCCGCCAGCACAACAATCACGAGTAACGTTATCATCGTTCCCTTTTTCATGACTTAGCCCCCTGTTATTTGGTTAGTTACTTATGTAAGTAACTATATCTCGTAGTCGATAATAAGTCAATGATTTAGCCGATCTTGGTTGATCATTCGTTCGAGATAAGCCTCTAACTTCGGATCATGAGCGTGCAGATACATACCTTTGATTCCGCGGCGCAACAACACATTTAGCGAGTTACGCAATAGGGTTTCTTTACTTTGCTCGAAAACTTGGTTATCCATATCCGGCCGCCGCTTAAATATTTCAACGTCAGTTACCTTACTGGGATCGACTCCTAATCGATTATCCGCAGTCAAATAAAACGGCGGTCCAATAATAATCCCAATATAATTGAGGTCAAATCCCTGCACGGTATAAATACTACCAACTTCATTGATCGTCTGGGGTTGTTCAGCCCACGGCGTGCTGGTGAAATTGTACTGATCCCACGGTAAGTGAAAGTTACCCTCATTGACCAAATGCTTGCCACCATCCAGTGTCGATGGGTAGCCACTGGTCGACGTCATTCGGGCAAGCCCAGAACGGTTATTCTTTTTGATGATTAGTTGAAACATCTGCTGAGCATCGGCAAACGCCCTAAAGTCATAATCCCCAACATCCGCGGGAACTGAGCGGATGACATCGCCATCAATAAAATGATCCAGCCAGTCCATTAATCGGGGGCTAGCCTGCATTCGGAACTGCTGCTTTAGATGAACAATCTGGTGGGGATGCGGCGCAACTAAATTTAATAACCGTTCCTTATTCCAAAAACTCTTGGTGCGCAGAACCTGGTGGGGATCAAACACGACAATGGTTACGTTACTAAGCGCCATAATATCTTCAAGTTGGTTATTGCCATAATAGTTGTTGTAGTGATCCGGTTTGCTTAACAACAAGTGAGCCTCGTCGATAACCGTTAAATTGACCCGTTTACCAAGTTTGTGCAACTTATTAATGAAACTAGTCGGTCGCTGATAATATTTTTTTAGCATATGGGGTGTCTGACCAGCCAACTCCCGGTATACTTTGAGTAATTCAGGATGATTCACTAAAAAATATGCGTCAGTAACGTTTTGAGCCAAATTAGTAAATAGTTGATTAAGAATGAGACTTTTGCCAGTCCCAGCATCCCCCATCAGGACAAACACAGCGTGATCATCCTTCTCTAGGTGGTCGCGAGTAAAAGCTTCAATGGTATGGAGAACCTGATTCTGTTTTTGCGTCAGCTGAACGTTTCTTGAAAACGCGTTTAGGGTATGGGATTCTAGTGATTGCATCGTCAACCTCCATTTCAAAAAGTCGTACTTTCATCATAACGCTTTGCCACCATGACTAAAAGTTGCTTCTACGCTCGCCATCAGCTACTATTTAATCAAAAGTTCAAAGGAGCCACGTTTATGCCAACATTTATCAACGCCAATATCTTTCTAGGACTGGATACCTCAAGCTTTGCGACAGCCATGACGGTCACTAATGGTCAAATTACGTGGATTGGCAATACCAACACGGTTAGTGATCCAACCGCCATCGATTTACGCGGGCAAACAGTTCTCCCTGGCTTAATCGACGTCCATACACATCCCAAATACATTGCCGATGCCCTTCACGGCGTGGCTTGTACCCCACCCAATGTTAATAGTATTGCGGAAATGAAAACGGCTTTGCGGCAGTCACCCCAATTCGGCAAGGGCGAAAAAGTTTGGATTGAAGGCTGGGGCTTTGACGAAACTAAATTAGCCGAGCACCGCACACCAACGATTAACGATTTGGATGACGTCTCAACGACCCAGCCGATTTTCATTTATCGCTCGGATTGTCACTCCTCAGTTGGCAATTCCAAAGCACTTGAATTAGCTGGTATTAGTCGAGACACGTCTGATCCGAAAGGTGGCTTTATTGGTCATTTTGCAGATGGTCGGCCAAACGGTTACATGAAAGAAGTCGCTGCCAGCCAATTATTAATCCGTGCCAAGTCTGTCCAAAGCTTTGCTGGTGACGTTGAAAACATGGTCGCCAGTTCCGATCATTATTTGGCCAATGGGATCGTCGCTATCGGTGAAATGATGGGCCGAAAGAAGCCAACTGATTCGCTCGAACTCTATCAAGCCGCCGTTGAAGCCGGCTTTAAACCTAAAACCGCCATCTACTACGTTTACGATGAAGTCGCCGAAGACAAAGCCTTACAGCCGACTAGCGAAGAGCAGCTGCGGATTGCCGGCATCAAAGTTTTCATGGACGGCAGTATTTCTGGTGAAACGGCGGATAATCAAGTTCCTTATCTAAATGGTCAAACTGGAGTCGCCATCACAAACGCTGCTAAACTTCACCAGGCGGTTGATTACGCCCGCCAGCATCATCTTCAAGTCGCAGTTCACGCTATGGGGGACGCGGCCATTCAACTTGTCTTGGATGTCACCCGCGAATTAACGCCCTGGTTGGCAGACCGGCCATCCATTCGAATTGAACATGCTTCCATTTTAAGTGACCAAATGCTTCACCAAATTAATGAGGCCACCATGACCTATGCATTGGTCACCCAGCCGATTTTCTTTTTTGCTGAAGACGAATCCTATCGCCAGTATTTATCACCCGCGCAATTTAAGTTGATTTATCGAGACAGATCAATGTTAGCATCTAAAGCAGCTTTCGCGCTAAGCTCGGACGCGCCATGTACTCCGTGGGCCGAGCCTGACAGTCCATTTGTTAACATTTACGCGGCAGTCACCAGGAAAGCCGCTAACGGCGACCTGGTGAACCCAGCTGAGTCGATTAGCGTCCCGGAAGCAGTCTTAGCTTACACAAACTGGCCGGCAAAGATTGGCGGCTTTAAACACAATGGTACCCTCCAGCCGGGGATGGCAGCTGATTTTATTATTTTGGATAGAAATATCTTTTCGATTCCTGCAGAAGAACTCAAAGACGTCAGGGTCAAGGAGACGTGGCTAAATGGCCGGAAAGTTTTTGGGTAAGGATTATTTTTGAATATAGGACAGCTGCGCAGAGCAGGGATCTGCGCGTAAGCACCACCACCAAAAATCCCAGAATCATGGATTTCTGGTGGCGGAGACTTACACTCCGATCCCTAATCGCTTTGCTCCGCTCACTCTTGATGGTCACAAAAGGCCGACATGCAAAATCGCATGTCGGCCTCTCTAGTTAAGTCAATTAAGTTTCTTCACTTAACTATGGTTGAGCAATAATTAATTTCTTATTAGCTGTTAAATAGTGACCGTTAGTCAAAACAAATTTGCTTAATGATCCTTGTTTAACATGTTTCTTCACTTTAACAATTGTTCCTTTTTTAAGGTGAGTCGAACGATTAGCTTTACTAAAGGTTGGTTTGGTATACTCATATGTTCCAGCTTTTGCCAAAACAGTTACTTTCTTAGGCGCTGTTTGATAGTAAAGGTTAGCAACATACTTACTGTTAGCTGTGATATAACCTGCAGCTGTCTTGTATCTTAAAGCGCCATTCTTAGAATAGGCTTTACCAGTTACTATAAACGTTTTGGCATTTGTCCGTGAATGTTTGGCGTATGATTTAACGACATGTTTGAAGTCAACACCTTTGTACACACGAATTCCTGTCTTGGCGTATACTTTGAACTGTTTAAACTTTTTAGTCGCAGCAGGTTGAGACGTTGTGGTTGGTTGCGTCGTACTTGGTTTAATCGTTGTTGCTTGGCTACTTGAACTTGGTGTGGTGATTGTTCCTGTGGTACCCGTATTCGTTGAGTTGTTATTATCGGGTGTTGGTGCAGCTTGACCAGTAATGCTGACTTTGAAGTTAGCACTAAATGACGCATCATCCTTCTTCGTCGCAGTGACGGTCACATCTTTTTGGCCAACAAAGTTTGAATTGACTTTTAACTGATAGCTACCATCTGCCTGCTTTTCAACCGCAACATCTTGGGCATCGTCAGTTGTGATATCAAAGTCAGCCGCACTGCTGTCAGATAATTTGACGGTGAAATTAGCCGTTTTGCCCGCAGCTAATGACGTTGGCTGGTTTGCAAATTGAACAGTTGCTCGATGATATTGAGCAGGGAGATCGTAAACCATGGAAGTAAGAATATTGTCTTCTGTCGAATCAGGCGCTTTTAATCTACCACCACTAACTAGCAAAACTTGATTATTTGGCAAAGCTGTCAATGATCGAGAGTATGCGTCATCCATAGGCATCTTAACATCTTCCCAGGTACCAGTACCATTATTTTTATTTACAAATAAGTCACCTTGCCCAGCCGTATTAGCAACAAGTGTCCCATCTGGTAACACTGTAATATATGGTGAACCACCGTAAGCCAATCTTGTACCCTCACTAGATGAATCCCAATTAAGACCGTCATCGGATATTTTAAAGTTGGTCCGCCATTCCCCAGAGTTAACGACCTCATACGTCATAATGTATTTTCCATTTGGCATTTGAGCCACTGTAACCATACCAGGGCGCGCAGCAGAATTATTGAAATCAACATCATCAACAACACTTCCCCAGTTCACACCATCGTTTGACACTTGATGAACCAATTTCTGAGCGTAATGAGTTTGATCCCGTTCGTCAGAGTAATAACATACCAATTTATGATCAATTACTTTCACAAATGGTTCCCAAATAGGGCCGGGGGTACTCCCCATAACTGCTTTGCCGCCATTTGCAACCGTACTTAAATACGACCAACTACGGCCATGATCGGTACTCTTATATAAAACAATCGAAGAACTTGAGAGATCGCCAGGAATGGCATTACCCGCGCAAATCAGGGTTCCTTCATCCATATTGCCAACCTTTTCAGGTAATTCGTATAGGAAGGGTTGATAGCGATTTCCAACTCCCTTGTTAAGATCTTTAACCTCACCTACCACTTTCCATGTGCCACCGTGATCAGTACTCTCCGAAATAACAAACGAGGGTGTACCAGTGACATAGTGTTCAGATGTTGCATACAATCGACCATTATATGCAGGATCACTTTGATGTTCAGTCACCATTCCCCGACCGTACAAGAAATCTGGGGATTTAGTTCCTGGTAATTGATCTTTAGTTGCTACCGTGATAACCGAATTATCACTACTTGCACCACCATCCGTTGCATAGGCCGGTTGGCTAACTACTCCGCTCAAACCAATGACGCCAAGGCCAACGGTTCCAATGATAACTTTGGTCAATTTCTTAACTAATGAATACATCTAATTCCTCCTCAATGACTATCAAGCGCTTACATTTTCCTCACAATAAAAGGGACTACGATCCCATTACGTGACCGTATCCCCCCCTATTTAATTGTTATTGAACTGAAATAAGTTCTAAATTACTTATGACTTAGCATTACCCTGCTCGTCAACTTCACCAGCTTGTAGCTTATTTTCCTTCTTAAGAACAAAGGCTGCAAAGAGTGTTACAACAGCAACGATTGCACCAAGAATTAAGTATGTGTGGTGGAAACCAATGGCGTCATACATATTACCAGCAACAGCTGAGAAGATGAAGACTGATATTTGTTTAGCAAAGTTTGACGCTAACGCATAAACGGTGGCGTAAACTCGAACATCGAAGGCGCCGGCAATGTATTTCATAATTGAAACCAGTACCAAAGGCATTTCGAATCCGGCTAACAGACGTAGGAAGATAACCCAAATCAAACTTGGTGATAATGCTGATCCGATGATCCGAATTGCCAGGATAACACCATAAGCAATCAAACCATTTCGTGAACCAATCCGGTTAATAATCCATGGCATTGGGAACATCAGTAAGAATTCCAAGCCAATTTAAGCAGTTGTCATATAACTGTATGCCTGCGTTCCGGCAGCAGCTGAATTGAAGAATGACTTGAAGAAGATGATAAATTGTTGATCAAAAACATCATAAATAGCTGAAGTACCAATGTAGAAAATTGAGAGATACCAGAAGTTCTTTAATTTGAAGATTTTACCAATCATGCTTAAGTCGAGTGAATTAGAAGTATCACCAGCGGCAGAAGCGTTGTCCATATCAACTTTATCACTAAATAAAAGTAATCCAGTCAAAATGGTGGCTGAGATTGTACATGCCCAAAAGATTGAATTTGGATGCCACAAGAAGATTTGACCACCAACAAATGAAGCAACCATTCCGGCTAATGATCCACCCATTCGTGAGTGACCATATTCAAAACCGTTAGCTAAGCTGGCCCGTTGAACATATTGTTCAATAACTGAAACCCCACCATTAAAGATGAAGCAAAGATAGATTCCAGTTACAATGGCAACTAACATTGAATTAATGTGCATCAATGGCATAAATACCCACTGGAAGTACGGCCCAATTAGCATTGCGGCAATTGCAATTGTAAATAACAGGTTCTTCTTGAATAAGAGCTTATCTGAAATAACACCGAATGCTGGTTGGAATAAAAGTGATAATCCGGCCATAGCTGAAAACACAACTCCAGCTTCGGCACCATTCATATGCCCGACTTGTTCCATCCAAAGAGTTAAATAACCAAAGATAATTTGCCACATGAAGAAGTAAGTAAAGTGGGTAAACGGGAATCCCCAGAAATGCTTACTCTCCTTTTTTTGTGGTGTTTTTGCACTGTTTTCCATTACGAGTGCCTCCTATTAAATTTTTTAATCATAATTATATGGAACTGGCTTGCCAAAATGAGGCGTCCCGTCATCATTCCAGGTAAATGCTTGAACCTTGGTATGACGGTTTGGATCATATAATGGGTCGCCTTTAATTTCGGTATAATCGCGACAATGATAAACCAAAATATCAGTTTTGCCGTCCTCGGCAACAGTGAATGAATTGTGACCTGGGCCATATTGATGAGTTGCCATGTCACTTTGGAAAACAGGATCTTTCGACTTAGTCCAGTTACTTGCGTCCAACAAATCTGCATCATCGGGAACACTTAACATACCCATTGCATAATGCTCGTCGGTAGCGCTTGCAGAATAAGTTAAGAAGTAACGGCCGTTTCGATGAATAATTGCAGGTCCTTCGTTAACCCAAAAACCAATCGTTTCCCAATCAAATTCTGGTTTCGTCAACATCACTGGCTTTGTCTTGAGCGTCCAGGGATTTTCCATTTCGGCAATATAAATGTTGGAATTACCACGAATTGCCGGATCCTTTTGGGCCCAAACATAATAAAGTCTATCATTTGCTTCAAAGCAAGTTGCGTCAAGTGAGAAGCTGTCCATGCCTGTTTCAACTTGACCATGTTCAAACCAGTCATCTTCACTTCTCATTGGATCTTCGGCATCACATTCGATACAGAACATTCGGTGTTGGAACATCCCATTCTGATCCAAGGCAGTTGTTTCAGCAGCTGCAAAGTAGATGAACCATTTGCCATCAATGTAATGAATTTCTGGTGCCCAGATCAGCCGTGACATGGGACCGCTTTCATGCTTGCGCCAAATAGTACGTGGAGCAGCATGAGCCAATCCGGCTAAAGTTTTAGCCCGGCGAATTTCGATCAAATTATAAGCAGGGACTGAAGCGGTGAAATAATAATAACCGTCAGTGTGCTTGTAAATGAACGGATCGGCTCGTTGAACAATCAAAGGGTTGATATAATCAGTCAATGTAAACTCTCCTTTTCACTACGTAGTTTTGTAAGCTCCTTGTGCACATTTTTATAATATGGCCTGTAGAAACCGATTACAATGGTTTTTGTGAGTATTTCATCATATTTTGACTTAGATAAATGTTTTTGATAGTATAAAAGCAGCCATAAAGCGGTTACAAAATCAAAAATTAACATAAATGTTGATTAAAGCACTTTCATCCCTTTCATAGCAGGATTGTTAGTGAACATTCACACAATAAGTGTTATGTTAAATAAGGAGCTCATTACCATGGAATTAGACATATCTCAGGACTCTCTGAAGGTTTACAAAGCACTGGCTAGCCCGGTGCGAATCCAAATCATTCAGGCCCTCTCAACGAAAAGGACCAGTGTTCAGGAGCTATCTAAGAAGCTCAATCTCAGTAGTACCATTGTTTTAATGCATCTCAATAAGCTCGCTGAAGCTGGGATTATCGGCTTCGAACGTCACGGCCATAAAAAGGTTTCCTATTTGAAAGTTGATAATATTAATGTTCACTTTCCAAGTACGATCTATCCGGCGTTTGCGGAATACGATACCGAAGTGCCGGTTGGCCAGTTTACCAACTACTCGGTGACGCCATCCTGTGGCCTGGCTGGAAAAAATGATTATATTGGTAAAGTTGACAATCCCACTTATTTCATGAGCCCAGATCGGATTAAGGCTGGCATGATTTGGTGGACCGATGGATTTGTTGAATATCAGTTCCCCAATTATTTAGAGGACAAAGATCATTTGGAAATGCTAGATTTGTCGATGGAATTAGGATCTGAATTCCCATTTTCCAACAACGTCTGGCCATCTGACATCACGTTTTATATTAACAATGTTGAGATTGGGACTTGGACCAGTCCAGGGGATTTTTCAGATATTCGGGGTAAATACACGCCTGATTGGGTTCCAGATAACGTTAACCAATATGGGCAACTCAAGGTTGTCAGGGTGACCGACCATGGGAGTTATTTAGATGGACAACCCTTCACGGATGTTTCCATTGATGATCTGGATTGGCGGCAGCCCACAATTTCGGTACGATTTGCAATCAAAGACAACGCTAAACACAAAGGCGGCTGCACAATCTTCGGTCACGGATTTGGTAACTACGACCAGGATATCCAGATGAAGCTATTTCATAGTTAAATAAATCTTATAAAGAGGGTAGATCTCATGAGTCAAAACGATAAAATGCGAGAATTCATCTTAAGTTACCTAGAAACCCAGCCGAATCAGGTCAATCTCCAGAGTGTTCGTAAATTAATTGAGTATGGTAAGAACAATGATTATGCTGCGCCGGATATTTTAGCCGAACTTTCGAAGATGGACGATAAGCATGAGGGAATTCTTACAGCGACGTTTGACGTTGATTTTGTTGACGGGGTGAAGCTATTTACTAACAAAGCTACCCGCTGGCTGACCCCTGAAGGATTGAAGTACTTAAGCGATCTCAAGCACGGAGAAAATGCCCACTCTGACATCAAACTAGCGGACGATGATAAAAGAACAGCGCAAAAATATGATGGTTATCTTCAGCAATTAATCTCCGCAAAGGGCGACATGCAAACCGAGTCTGACCAGGTAACGTTACAGGAATTTTCACTGGATCTGCGTCATTTGTTAACTGACAATAAAAAGCTGGAGCGTGGTGCTCTCAATAAGTTCAATCCATTTGTTGAAAGAAATTGGCAAGAACTTTCAACCCCAATGACCCCAATCTTCATGGAATTGTCGAAGCGGTTTTTGTTCGACAAAGATTATGATGCGTGAGAATACCCATCAACAAATTATTGATAAATGTAACTTGCCCCACCATTTATATTGACAAAGTTTCTGACAAACGGCTGAGTCCAGCCATTTAGAAAAAAAGACCAACTATTCCAATAATAATTAGGAATAATTGATCTTTTTCGTTAAATTCTGGGATCAAAACGCCGATTGTCCCAGTCTTTTCCTACTCAAATTGTTTGAGCCATTCCAAACACAGTGGGAACCATTTGGCAAAATGAGCATCCGTTCTGTCGCGGTTAACCACTCCCGTATATTTGTTGCCCAAACTAAATCCATGACCACCTGAGGCAAAGAGGTGAAGTTCAAATTGAACATCATTCTCAAATAATGCCTTTGTATATGGTTGAATGTGATCAACATATGGGGCCAGTCCATCACCACGGGCCCCAAAGATAAAGGTTGGGGCAGTCTCTTTAGTAACCAGTTTGGAGACATCCTCACTTTGAATGCCCATTTTCTCATCCAAGGCCTGATTAACAACTGGATAACCTAAAATGGCAAATTGGGCGTGGTTGCCCTTTTCACACGAGTAAGCGGCTGCCAGCTGGCCACCAGCTGAAAAGCCGATGACGCCAATATTTTTGGGATTGACTTTCAAGCCTTTTGCGTGTTTAATTATGTAGTCAAATGCGGTGCTGATACTTTCTTTGGCTACTTGATAATTCTTCTTTTCATTAATCGGGTATTCCAACACAAAAGCTTGGTAGCTTTGCGTCAAGAATGTCAAAGCAACCCGCTCCGAATCTCGTTCTTTAAATGGCTTATAACTGCCACCAGGTAGAATAACGATCCCAGGCAGATCAACATCACTAGCACTATCATAAATATCTAATTTTGTTCCATTGTCTTCATTTAACACAACTTGTTTAAAATCCATACAATCACCTCAACTACTATGATAAGGTGCCAGCACCAAAATTGCCATTCGAAATTAATGGTAAATGCCGGTAGAACACCCAGCACGCATGATTTATACGGATATATCACAATTATTTATGGGGATATTGAAATTCTTTATAACTTTCTTTAGATTTTTGTCGTATAGTAACCCAGTGGGTAGCTAATAGCCACTGATACATATTTCTCGTTACATTCGTTATCAATATTTTGAACCGGGGGAATTTTCACATGATTTCAATTAACAAACGCGTCACCCTTTTAGTGGCGGCTTTTGTACTAGCTACCCTTTCATTTGGCTTTGGTTGTCATTCGACAGCGGATACCGGCACCGCCAAAGTGAGTGTCCAATTCAAGCTGCCCATTCACGCGCATGCCTACGCGCTTAAAAAGAATGCGACGTTGTATTCAAATGTCCATTTAACAAAAAAGGTATCGAGCAAAGGTCTGCTCAATACCACTTGGTATCGCAACAAAATTGCCAGTGTCACGATTAATGGTAAACATGCTTATGTTTATCGCTTAACCAGCGCCAACAACAAGCATACCTATTGGGTTCTACATTCCCAAATTAAAGGCATTTACAGCAAGTCGTTTAACGTTAAATTACCGCAAGCCGGCAATCGCTTTGTTGGTAAGCAAATTGGTGTCTTTGGTGATTCAATTCCATCCGGCTGGGACGGGTTTCACTTCTACTTGAACAACTCCTACTTCGATTGGTTAAGCAAATACCTTGGCACTAATAAACGAGTTATGAACTATGCGGTACCAAGCGCCAAAATCGTCGGTCATCGGTTTGCCTACGTCGGCGTCAAACATGTCGCCCAGTATTTGCCCGTTGCCATCAAGTATCATCAGGCTCAAATAAAGAAAATGAATATGATCTTTATTCACGTCGGCACCAACGACTACACTAATTTGTCAGGTTCTGGCAATCTGCGTAACGTTACTCGCCATTTGTACCAGGATGTAGCTCGGATTAAGGCAATTAATCCTAGTGCCCACATTTATGGGGTCTTGCCAATTTCCAGATATGACGAATTGGGTGAAAATCGGCAAAACATGGTTAACCAATATGGCTATACGTACGGTCAATTGCGGGAAGCCGAAGCAAGAGTTTACCGCAAGCTTGGCGCAACGGTGATCAATTTCCAGCAATTTGCGCCTAACATTATTACCGACCAGAATAAGGACCTAACGCTGGAAGATCATGAGATTCACCCAACCGCACAAACCGCCCAAAAGATGGGGTACGCGTTGGCAAAGGAATTAAGTAAATAATTGATTATTATCCAAGCCGCATATCAGCGGACACAAAAAGAAGCTGGGAGCAAAACATCATCTGTTTTGTCGCCAGCTTCTTTTTGATCTTCTAATTTGGACCAAACTGCTGACCTGGTCCAAGCCATCATTACTTTATTCATCTACTGAATGATAAATTTTTCTTTGAACGAGATAGTCATCTTTGTGTAAAAGAATAAACAACGGTGAGGATTCTTCAACCACATCGCTAAACTCCAGGCCATACCAGGAAATTGGTGAGGCCGTCACATTTTGGAGATAGATTCTACCTGCAATTAAGCGTTTATCCAGCGGACTAATTTCATCACTTACCACCAAATCGGCAGGCTGCTCGTTGACAATGACAAACTTGAAGCCACCGACTTTGCGACCCTTCATGGTCGTGTACTTTGGTACTTGGGGTTCAAGTACGCCTTGCTCGACCAAGTTATCAACGATCTGGTGAAGATAGACACTCACGCTTTGCAACTTTCTAAACCCGAGATAAAGCTGAACGTTAATGATATTTTGGGTCTCCAACATATCAACCGTATACGTACTTTCAAACGGCACATTGGTCTCATTAACAGTCACAAACCAGTAAACTTTTGCCCGTTTGGGATCTTTATCAAGGATTGAATACATCGCATCCCGCTTAATCTGATAATTTCCCTTAATCTTGGTCATATAAACCAAGTTAGTGGTATACAGCGGCACACTTCCATCCTTAGTAAGTTCTTCCAGCTGATCTCGATAATCCAGCAAAGAAACGTACTCACTTTCGCGCTCGTAATGTTCCCGTCGCTTATTGCCGAAGTACCAAACCCACATAATATACAGAATCATCAACATAATCAGCAGCGTGATATAACCACCATGAATGAATTTAACCAGACTCGCGCCCAAAAATACAGCCTCAATCAAGCCAAAAAATAGACTGATGGTGATAGCAACCGGCCGCTTCAATTTGGTTGATAAAAATTCTGAGAGCAGGACCGTCGTCATCAGCATTGTGACCGTGATGGCAAGCCCATAAGCTGCCTCCATGTGCTGCGAAGTTTGGAAATACCAAACGACTCCCAGCGTGATCACACATAAGATCCAGTTGATTTGCGAAATGTAGATTTGGTTCTTGATATTACTGGGATGCTTAACAATTAATCTTGGTAAAAATTTTAATCCAATCGCTTCATCCGCCAATGTGTATGATCCTGTTATCAAGGCTTGTGAGGCGATAATCGCTGCCAGGGTCGCAATAATGATGCCAAACAGTCGCCAAGAATTCGGCAGCATTTCATAAAACGGGTTGACCGTTCCTAAGTTACGATAGGCCGCATCTTGGGCATGATTAATCACCCAGGCCCCTTGGCCAAGATAGTTCAAGAAGAGTGATGCATAGACTAGTGGCCAAGTGACATAAATGTTTTTTTTACCCACGTGCCCCATATCTGAATAAAGGGCTTCCGCACCAGTCGTTGCCAGGAAGACACTGCCTAAAATAAAGATACCAACTTTATTGGCTGGGCTAAACAAAATATCAATGGCGTAGTAAGGTGACAACGCTTTGATGATTTCAGGATAACCGGCTAGATTCATGATTCCAGAAACCGCTAAAAAAGTGAACCAAACCATCATCACCGGTCCAAACGACCTGCCAATTGTGCCAGTTCCAAACCTTTGGATGATAAACAAAATTAAAATAATCGTCGAAGTGATCAGCAAAACATCCGTCTGCGAATTACTAAATTGAATTGGTCCCAAGTGCTGATTCTTTAATCCTTCAATTGCTGAGGTTACAGTAACAGCAGGCGTCAACGTCCCGTCAGCAAGCAAGGCAGCTCCCCCAATCAACGCCGGAAAGATCAACCATTTGGCGTGTCTACGAACCAACGCATAAAGCGCGAAGATCCCACCTTCGTGATTGTTATCTGCCTGCATTGCAATCAAAACATACTTAAGGGTCGTGATGATCATCAAAGTCCAAAAAATCAGTGAAATTGAACCGATAATATATTCCTTTGATGTTTGCCCCATCGTGCCTGCATCCCCAATAATGGCATTCATTACATACAATGGTGATGTCCCAATATCACCATAAACAATCCCCAAAGTAACAAGCATACCAGCGAGCGTAACTCGATTTAACCTGTTATTCATTGGAATGCAACCTCCTAATTTTCTTAGCATTAAGTACAGATAATAATCGTTTTGGCAGAAAATACAATCCTTTTTGGCTATTTTGTTAAAAGTATCAACTAATTCTAGAATTTAAGAAAAAAGCGCAGTGCATTCGGTTATTTCTGAATACATTGCGTTTTTCCCCTAAACTATTGGACTAGAGTGGCTTTCGTCCCAATTATTACAACTATTTAATTATCAACACGACCCAAAATAAATACATAGCCATTCCAACGAGTAGGGGTGTCATTTTCAGAACCATAACCTTTAATATTGTTAACGATCTGATTCCCCAGTTTATATCCAGACAGCGAATCCCGTTTACTTGCGGGATATCCTTCTTTATCCAGTAACTTCTTAATCCCAGTTAATTTAGTCGCGTTAGAGGCCATTTCATGGGCATACAGCCATTTTTGAATGTTGGAAAATGATTGGATATCCGTGTAACTCGTCTTGCTGATGGGAGTTGGATCGCCATCGGGCGTACTTTCAAACGTATCATAATCGTGAGCAGCAATCCTGGATAAGCCTAAATCAACCGGACTGTTAGGAAACAAGTTAACAATCGCCCTGGCAAGTTTTTGCTACTTGCCATTTTGAATATAGTTTTGATAGTCGGTGCTGTCGGTAAATTGGTCAATCTGGGTATATTCGATCTGCTTATAATTCGTATTATGGCCAGCTTCAACCTGAGAAGCGGCAACGTAACCATAGACATTCTTTGCGGAATTCCCATCTGCCTGCATTCTAACATAATAATAGTTACGATGCTTCTTATGATGAAGCATCGTAAATGTTGCCTTACGATATAGGTTGGCAGCAGGATAATTCTTTAAATTAGCTTGTTTTTTGGTGTGCCGCCAATTCCAAACATAGACATTCTGGCTAGGATTCTTGGCGTGAAATGTTGCCGTTTGGTTACCCCACTTCTCTTTGACAATCTGGTAGCCGTAAGGACTGAAGCCTTTGATCAAGGCACTGGGACGAACCCAGCCCTGATAATCGTTACCTCTATATGCAACGTAGTAATACGTGGCCCGCTTGTGTTGATGATAAACACTGGCCTTCTTTTGGATAAAGAGCGTGATGCCCTTTAATTTAGAAACTTTATAGAGCCGTTTTTGAAAGTCCTTTTGCTTATCAGAGGGATACCGTTTGCTTGCCCAAATGTAAGCTTTGGATTTTAGATTGGCGTGATACGGATTTGCCGGTGAATTGCTTGAATAAGTCTTAAGGACCTTAACCTGATAACTACCGTGCGCAGCTTATATTAAAAGCAATTCCCAGAGCAGCGAAGCCCAGCATCACACCGATAAGTTTAACGATTCTTTTCATGTATGTAACCCCTCTTTCCATAATAGATATCATGATCAGGTTACCAGAGTGTTAAATAATACATTCATTTTCATTATATATTCCAACCTCACATGTTGACGAACCTCCCCCAATCATTTAGAATTATATGTATTCATTAACGAAAGGAAAGATTGCTATGAGTTCACTTGTTAATCGCAGTTGGCAAAGCCGGTAACAAGTCACATCGTCTGGGACAGATGCGACTTGATCTTAAGCATGCGATCATGAACGCATCTGTGCCGGCAATCTTTTCCAAAAGAAATGGTCTGGCCAGATGATTCCGGCAGACCGACTTCACTACGAGTATTTCGGTCGGACCGGAATGCTCGTTTTTTGTTCGCATTGATAATTTGCAACTAATTTATTTTATATTGAGGAGATTGCTATTATGAAGAAAAAATATTTAATATCAGGTGCCGTTTTAATCTTAGTTGTTATTTTAGGGATTGCTTTCTTCCAAGGTAAGCAAAAACAAAAGCCGCAAGCAAAACCAACAGTCGGCATTTTACAGTTAATGTCTCATCCCGCTTTGGACGCCATCCACAAGGGCATCCTTCATGGGCTTGAAGAAGAGGGCTACAAGCCTGGTAAAAACATCAAAATTGATTTTCAAAATGCTCAAAATGATCAAAGTAACTTAAAGACCATGAGTTCTAAATTTGCCAACGAGGATGCTGACCTTTCTATTGGGATTGCCACTCCTTCCGCCCAAGCCTTGGCCAACACAATTAACAAAAAGCCCGTCATTCTGGGGGCAATCACTGATCCTAAGGGTGCCGGCTTAGTCAAGAACAATAACAAGCCTGGTGGCAATATCACCGGGGTATCTGATCAGGCACCACTAAAAGAACAGCTAGGCTTAATCAAGCAATTAATGCCAAAGATGAAGACACTCGGGATTATCTACACCTCAAGTGATGATTCAGCCGTTGCTCAATACAAGATGTTCGTTAAATTGTGCAAGCAAGAAAGCATCCCATTAAAGGCCTATTCTATTGCCAACACCAATGATTTAACCCAAGTTGCCCAACAAGCTGTCCGCTCCGTTGACGCTATCTACGTCCCAACCGACAATACAATTGCTGGTGCTATGCAGACATTAGTTGGTGCTGCTAACAATGCCAAGGTACCAGTGTTCCCTGCTGTAGACACTATGGTTAAACAAGGTGGCGTGGCAACCTATGGGATTGATCAATATCAACTCGGCGTCGCCACTGGTAAAATGAGCGCCCAGATTCTTAAAGGTAAAAAGAAGCCAGCAAGTACGCCAATCAAATTCTTCCGTCATGGAAAATTGATTATCAATGAAAAACAAGCAAACAAACTGGGCATTAAAATTCCTGCTAGTTTAATGAAGGAAGCCCAACAAAAAGGAGAACTCATCAAATGAGCATTATCGTTTCAGCCATCGGCCAAGGCCTCACTTGGGGGATCGTTGGCATCGGCCTATTTTTAACATTTAGAATTTTGGATTTCCCCGACATGACGGTTGAAGGCACCTTTCCAATGGGCGCTGCGGCCTGTGTTGCTGCCATTTATTCTGGGGCATCCCCGCTGGTCGCCACGCTCATCGCGTTTTTAGCAGGGATGTTAGCCGGCTTGGTCACTGGCCTGTTGTATACCAAAGGAAAAATTCCTGTTTTATTAGCTGGAATTTTGGTCATGACCGCCGCTTACTCCGTTAATTTGAGAATCATGGGTCGGGCTAATTTATCATTATTCGACAAGCCAACTATGCTAAAGACCCCCTTTCTTCAGTCACTGCCGCCCTACTTTGACAGTGTCGTGCTTGGGATCATCGTGGTTGTCATCGTAACGGCAGTTATTATCTACTTTTTGCAGACTAATCTGGGTCAAGCCTTCATCGCAACTGGTGATAACCCCAATATGGCGCGTTCGCTCGGCATCAGCACGGATGCGATGCAAATCATGGGTTTGGGCGTTTCCAATGGCCTAATTGGCCTTGGCGGTGCATTGGTCGCCCAAAACAATGGCTTTGCGGACGTTAATATGGGAATCGGCGTCATCGTGGTTGCCTTGGCTTCCATCATCATTGGGGAGGTCGTCTTTGGTGACCTAACAATGAACCAACGCCTGATTGCCGTTACAATCGGCAGTATCTTGTACCGTTTCGTTATCTTACTGGTCTTAAAGCTTGGGTTCAACGCCAACGATTTAAACCTCATTTCTGCCATTGTCCTGGCAATCTTCATGATGCTGCCAGTTCTCGAAAATCGCTTCCGGATTCGCCATACTTTAGCAAAGGGGATGACCAAACATGACTGAGCCAATTTTTGAACTCAATGATATTGTGGTAACCGTCAATCACGGCACCCCCGAGCAAATCAACATCATGGATCACGTCAATTTAGCGATTTATCCCGGAGATTTCATCACCATTCTTGGCTCAAACGGGGCCGGTAAATCAACGCTCTTTAACGTCATTGGTGGCAATATTCCCGTTACAACCGGCCAGATTCTCCTTCATGGCAAAGACATCACCAGCATGTCAGTTGAACGACGCACCCGTTTCTTGAGTCGGGTCTTCCAAGATCCAAAGATGGGAACCGCCCCCAGAATGACGGTTGCCGAGAACCTACTACTCTCAGAAAAACGTGGTCAACGCCGGGGGTTAGGTGCCCGGCATCTCAAAACTCACATGGCCAAATTCAAAGACATTACCTCAGTTATGAATAACGGCCTTGAAGATCGCTTGAACACCGCCACCGGCAAATTATCCGGCGGCCAACGCCAAGCGCTCAGTTTCTTAATGGCGACAATCAAGCGCCCGGAAATTTTGTTGCTCGATGAACATACAGCAGCCTTGGATCCCCAAACTTCTCAAGAGCTCATGCAGGCAACCAATGATCAAATTACCCGTAACCACCTCACATGTTTGATGATTACCCACCATTTAGATGATGCCCTCAAATACGGCAATCGGTTAATTGTGCTGGACCACGGTAAAATCACTTATGATATTGTCGGTGATCAAAAAGATAATTTGACCAAGGAGGAATTATTGAGCTTCTTTAACGATCTGGATGGATAAGCTGGATTCAATGATTGTGAATATATAAACTTGACCCATCAACCGATTCTTCGACTCTCGGTTGATGGGCTTTTTGATTATCTCTTTTCGGGCTTCATTGACAAAAGTGTTGTTTTGTCGGGGAATGTTAACCTTAGTTAACTAATTTTTTATCAATTCATAAGTTTTTTCATTTTCATTATCATGATGATTTATTTATACTATGGGTAAGCAAGATGTTTATATTTTTCTTAATTGTGAACATTAATATAATTCTTCTATAATTGTTCACGGAAAATTTATAGATATTTTGTAAAATTTACTCAGAAAAAGAAAAGGAAGTGAACATCATGCAAAATCAACAAACAACTCCGAAAAAGAAATTCAAAATGCCTTCCGCGTATACGATCTTATTCCTGATCATTATCTTCGTTGCAATTTTAACTTGGATTATTCCAGCGGGTCAGTATTCAACTGATAAGGCAGGCAATATTATTGCCCACACTTACAAAGCCGTTGCTTCTAACCCTCAAGGAATTTGGGACGTATTCTCTGCGCCAATCTATGGGATGATTGGAAACGACACAACTGAAGGCGCAATTTCAATTTCGCTATTCATTCTGGTCATTGGTGGCTTCTTGGGCGTCGTTAATCAGACCCGCGCCCTTGACGATGGGATTGCCAGTATCGTGTCGAAATATAAAGGCAAGGAAAAAGTCTTAATTCCCTTACTGATGATTCTGTTTGCCCTCGGCGGATCCACTTACGGGATGGCTGAAGAAACCATTGCCTTCTATCCATTGCTTATCCCCGTAATGATTGGGGTTGGCTTTGACTCATTGGTTGCCGTTGCGATCGTCTTGGTCGGCTCACAGGTTGGTTGTTTGGCCTCAACCGTTAACCCGTTTGCCACGGGGGTTGCTTCACAGACGTTAAACATCTCGCCGGGTGACGGAATTTTATCTCGGGCCGTGCTTTTTGTCATCGTCGTAGCCATCAGTATTTGGTTTGTCTACCGTTATGCATCTAAGATTGAGAAAGATCCATCCCGTTCACTTGTATATGAACAACGAGAAGAAGATCTTAAACGATTTGCTTTGAACCATGAAGACAAGCCTGGCACCAAGATGACCGGCCGTCAAAAAGCCGTTCTCTGGATGTTTGGTCTTACCTTCGTCATCATGATCATGGGCTTAATTCCATGGGATCAAATTAACGAAAAATGGACATTCTTCGTTAGCTTCACCAAATGGGCTCAAGACATTCCAGTCCTGGGCAGCCTCATCGGATCCAATTTAGTACCGTTTGGCTCATGGTACTTCACGGAAATTACAACCCTCTTCTTCTTGATGGCTGTAATCGTGATGTCTGTCTTTAAAATGAAAGAGTCCACTTTCGTTGAATCATTCTTAAGCGGCATGAGTGATTTCATGTGCGTTGCAATCGTTGTTGCGGTTGCTCGTGGAATCCAAGTTATCATGAACGATGGGAGCATTACCGCAACCGTCCTTCACTGGGGCGAAATGGGATTATCAAACTTAGGCTCCGTTGTCTTCATCATTTTGGCCTACGTTTTCTATATTCCAATGTCATTCCTGATCCCATCAACTTCAGGACTGGCAGCCGCCACAATGGGGATTATCGGTCCTATGGGTAAATTTGCAGGAGTTGACCCAAGCTTGGTTGTGACCGCCTATCAAAGTGCATCAGGTTGGGTTAACTTGATTACCCCAACATCCGGTGTGGTTATGGGGGCCTTAACCATTGCGCACGTCAACATTACTACCTGGTGGAAATTCATGTTTAAGTTAATGATTTACCTGTTCTTGGCAACAGCCGTATTCTTAGGCATCATGGCCATCCTGTAATCAATAAAACGTCATTATAGCGGCTTCCTTTTAAAATCCATTGAGTCGATTTGAAAGGAAGTCGTTATCTGTCATATGATCGCTTTAACAAAATAAGAATGCGTTTTCATATCCATCAGTTATAATGAAATAACAAGCAGTCAATCAGTATCAATCAAAGGAGGAATTCCACAATGACCAAAATCGTAACAGAAACTCAGCAAAATGAAGCCGTCGAAGCACTCAAGCGTCTCGTTAGCAAGCCTTCCGTCAATGATGAATCGACTAAAACGGCAACCACCCCATTTGGTAAAGGGATTGATGATGCCCTCACAGAGATTCTCACGATCGCCAAAGAAAATGGATTCAAGACTTATAAAGATCCTGAGGGCAACTATGGTTATGCCGAAGTTGGCACCGGTGATAAAATCTTTGGCATTATCGGCCACGTTGATGTCGTCCCTGCTGGTGACCCTAACGACTGGGACAGTGATCCCTTCACCGCAACGGTCAAGGATGGGTACATTTATGGACGTGGTACTCAAGACGATAAGGGGCCATCAATGGCAGCCATGTTTGCCGTGAAAGCTTTGATCGATCATGGTTACCAATTCAATTGCCGCATTCGATTTATTTTTGGAACTGATGAAGAAACTCTCTGGCGAGGAATTGCCGTTTATAACAAGAAAGAATCGCCAATTGATTTTGGGATCGCCCCAGATTCAGAGTTCCCGGTGACTTACGCAGAAAAAGGTTTGGAGCAGGCATATTTGGTTGGCCCTGGGATGGCTGATCTCAACATTGACCTGGAGAATGCTTTTAACGCTGTCCCTGCCAAAGCTCCGTATAACGGACCCAAACTTGATCAGGTGAAGCAAGCATTGGACAATCATGGTTTTAAGTATGAAGATCACGGGACGGATGGCATCACGGTGATTGGCAAATCCGTCCACGCGATGAACGCACCTCAGGGAACCAACGCCGTCCTGCGGTTAGCAATGGCGTTAGACGATATTTTCCCAAGTCAGCCACTTGATTTTATCGGCAAACTTTTCAAAGAAGATGCAACCGCTACTAATCTCTTGGGTGACGTTGAAGACAATCAGTCCGGTCATTTAACCTGCAACATTTCAAGCCTCAAGATCGACAAAGATGAGACCCGCATGCAAATTGATATGCGAATCCCAGTGACAGTTGATCGAGACGAGCTGATCGAAAAGTTAAAGAAAGCCGTTGCACCATTTGACCTGCACTACGAGGCATTCGACTATTTGGCACCATTGTACGTTCCGACTGACAGTGAACTGGTCAAAACCTTGATGTCAGTTTACAAAGACTTGACTGGCGATGACACCCAACCAAAGATTTCTGGTGGTGCCACTTATGCCCGAACCATGAACCAATGTGTCGCATTCGGTGCGATGTTGCCGGGTTTGCCAGACTTCATGCATCAAGTCAATGAAAATTGGGAATTAAAGAGTATGTTTAAAGCGATGGATATTTACGCTGAAGCCGTTAAGCGGTTATGTGTGGATCCAGAGTAGATCGTAAGAAATCGGGATTTTTATACCAGAATTTAGCAAACAAAGACAAGCATTCCAGATTTTCGGGATGCTTGTCTTTGTTTGCTAAATAGTCGAGAGTGAGTTGATATCCGAACCCCTTCATATATGAATTAAGTTCAATCTTAATTTACTTTCGGCGCGTTCTTAGCAGCGGCCTTCAAAGCAGCTTTTTGACGCATTTCCATTTCAATTTCCTCAAGACTCTTGCCTCGAGTTTCTGGGACCATGTAGATAACAAAGAAGATTGAAACGATGGCAAAGAAAGTAAAGACGGCAAAGGGTCCACCAACATTGTTATTAAAGACATGAAGTAATTCCAAGAAGAATTGAGAAACGATAAAGTTCCCAATCCAGTTGGCAGCTGAACCGATGGAGTTACCGACTCCTCGAACATTTAAGGGGAAGATTTCACCGATCATCAACCAACAAATTGGCCCCCATGAAACGGCAAATCCGAAGATATAAATGCCAATCAAAATCATGGTTGGAACCGCAGCATCGGCAACGTTCAACGTGAAGTTCAAGACCGACAAGATTCCAATTGAAGTGGCCATGACAATTGAGCCAAATAGCAGGATCGTTCTCCGATTAAATTTATCCATGATGTTGTATGCCAAGATCGTGCAGACAAAATTGACAATCCCAATCCCGACGGAAATCCAGATCGCATTGCTTTCAGGAAAACCAAATCCCTTGATAAAGACTTGTGGTAAGAAGTAAATGACGGAATTAATGCCGACTAATTGCTGCAGTAACATCAAACAGATCGCCACAATCACAGCTGGCCGAGCAAAGGTAAATAGTTCCTTCAACCCACCTTTAGGCTGGTTGGCAACCATTTGAATGTCGGACAGCTCTTTGTCTGGATCCTGATTTGTTTTGGCACGAAGTTCATGAAGCACATCACGCGCCTCATCAACGCGTCCCTTTTCAACCAAGTAACGTGGTGATTCTGGTAAAATCATTGAACCGATAAACAGTAACAGTGCAGGAATCAAAGCTGATCCAAGCATCCATCGCCAATCACGTAATCCAAGCAAATTGTGGTGCAAAAAGGTTAAGTTAGAGACGTATGCCAGCAAAATGCCCAGGGTAATCATTAATTGAAACATTGTTCCTAATGATCCACGATGAGGGGCATCGGCTAACTCTGCGAGGTACGCCGGCGTGAGTGCGGAAGCTGATCCAACGGCAAAGCCTAAAATAATTCTGGCAATCACCATTGAAACAAAGCCTTGAGCAAACATCGATAAACTCGACCCAATTAGAAACAGAATGGATGCCAGCACAAGGAGTCGTTTCCGACCAAAGCGGTCTGATAGCGATCCAATCGATAACGCACCGATCGATGATCCAATCAGCACTGAAGAAACGATAAAGCCGGTTTGCTCAGTTCCCAAGTTAAAATTACTTTCAATTAATGGTGAGGCGCCAGAAATAATACCTGTATCAAATCCAAATAAGAGGCCACCTAAAGCACCGAAGAAGAAAATAAAGAAAGTACTTAAATGCCTTGCTTTCATGTTTATCCCTCCCCAAGGAAAAAAACGTGAGCGGATCCAAGCGGTTAGGGATCGGATTGTAAGTCTCCTCAGAGAGAAATCACGGATTTGGGAATTTTCTCTGAGGTGTTTACATGCAGATTCCTGCTTGGAGGAGCTGTCCTAAAATATGCATTATGAATATTGTTAATCGAAGGCCACTTTTACATAAAGCCTCGGCACCCGACCACTGCTAATCTCAAGACCACCGCCTTTTATCACGACTTTGTGTATTTGCTTGGTATCGCTTTCATTGTAAGAGGATGCCCGCTGTTTTACAAACTTTTGCGCTTTTATATTCAGCTTTGATGTATGATTATGAACTAATGCCGTCAAAGATGGGTGGGATCTCTTAAAGCATTTAGGTTCCGAATCACTTTGCTTGCCTTCTAAAAAAATCCGCGTATACTTTCAGTTGTTAGGTACCTAAATATACTTGTTAGGACAGCTCCTCCAGGCAGCAACCGGAGCGTAAGCACCTTTGGCGAAAATCCCAGAATCAGGGATTCCCGCCAAAGGAGACTTACGCTCCGGTTGCAAACCGCCTGGATCCGCTCACTTTTTTTAAGGAGAATATCTATGACAAAAACAAACGCAGAACTTCTAAGAAAAATCTTCGGCTTTATCCATCGCACTCAGCGCTTGGCCCAGATGCAGGACCGTCCATACCATATGCACGGCCAACGTCGGGCATTGGGCGTTCTTGCCAAAGAAGGCACCCTCATCCAATCTCAATTAGCTGAAATTTTGGACATCCGTCCTTCTTCACTTACTGAGTTATTATCCAAGTTGGAAGACCGCGGCTTGATCACCCGCACCACCGACGAAGATGATAAACGTGTCACTAAGGTTTCAATCACCGATGAAGGCAAAAAGATCATCGAAAACGATGATGAATCTGCCGACAAAATGCTTGATACCATCTTTGAGGGATTATCTGATGATGAGGTGAACGAGTTAAGTCAACTTTTCGACAAACTCAACACATCATTAGAAGGTAAGCTTCCCGACAGAGAAGAAGGCCCTCATGGATTCCCACATCATCACCATGGCTTTGGTGGTCCCCATCGCGGCCCATTTGGCGGCCATCGTGGTGGTTTCCATGGACCAAGAGGTTTCGGTGAATAACCTCATTTATCAATAAACTTTTCTCCGCATGCCTATTTGGTGTGTGGGGATTTTTTAGTTGCTGACCTTTCATTCCCATTCTTAACCACTTTGCGACCCATTTCAGCAGGCACATTTCTTCCGCTTAAGCCTGGTTTAAGATTACTATAGTAAAAATAGAGTTGAACATTGAAACTGTCCAAATCTTATACGGAAGGTGATCGCGGAATTATTATGGTTAAGAAGAGAATTGAATGGATCGACATTGCCAAAGCTTACGGAATTATCGCCGTTGTTCTCGGCCACGCCTTGGCAAGCGGAAATACAACTAACATTATCTATTGGTGGCACATGCCGTTATTCTTCATTATTGGTGGCTTCTTCCTCAAACCAATTGATATTCATAAACTCACTGTTTGGAAGAAGTTTTTCAACAAACGGATCTATCGGGATCTGACAATCTACTTTAGTGCTGGAATCGTTTTAATTTTGGCGTACAGCATCCTTTATAATAAAGACTGGCAATATTTGGTTAACCATTTGTCGCGGTTGATTGTGGGTGGCCGAACGCTGAATCTATACACCAGCACGTTCTGGTTTGTGAACGTTTATCTGCTCTCGATTACTGCCGTTACCCTGCTCATCTCAATCACCAAATCACGAGTGATTCAGCTGGCAATAGTTGGGGCCGGTGTCTTTCTGGCAACCTGCTATGACAAGATTGATTGGTTAACCTTATATAATTACAAAACGATGCCTTGGAATGCAGATATTGTCCTCATTGCGGCTTTCTTCACCTATATTGGGTATCTATTTTTCCACACAAATTGGAAATGGATTGAAAAGCCACTCCCGATTGCAGGGCTGGTCATATCTGCGGGTGCGCTCATTTGGTTCTACTTGAATCAAAATTTCAGCTTTGAATTTTCAATGAAGTCTCACTTGATTCAATCATCCGAGCCAAAAGTCTTGATGATGACAACGATCCCACTGATCTTCTCGTTTGCGGTGATGGGGATTTCCCATTTGACCACCTATTTGCCAATCAATTGGTTCCTGTCGCTGATCGGCAAACACACCATGATCATTATGTATATGCACAACTTCTTATTAGACATCCTGGGTCGCGCCGGCGTTGAAGACGTCTTGACCAAGGTCACGATTGCGGTAATGGTTCCGCTTATTATCGTTACCCTAGAGAAACCAATGACAGAAAAGCTCATGAATCAGCGTCATTTATATCTTGATTCATATGTATTTAAATAAAAATGGCTGAAAACGCGTTTGGAAGCTGAAGCGAAGCCATTCGATAAAAAGGACCAACTATTCCTGTGATCTTGGAATAGTTGATCCTTTTCATTAAATTGCCGCAGCGGCTTTATATTCAAATTCTGGGATCAGAGCGCCGATTGAGCCAGTCGCTTCGCTTATTAACGCAATTGAAGCTCCAGATACTCCGCTCCATCCAGGGGAGTCAACCACTCCTGAATAAATTCAGGAGCTTGTGAGAATAACACCTCACGGTGTCACGACCACAATTTGCTTAGATACAGCGGTTGCCTGCAAGCAG
>NZ_JAUCAP010000010.1:0-54077 GCF_030361045.1 Lentilactobacillus sp. TOM.63 | reverse complement strand
GAAAATGCAAAATACCCATCAAACGCGTGAAACATGTGTTTGATGGGTATTTTGTGTATTTTTATGAATAAATCAGGATCTGTGATTAATTCTAAGACGGCTAAGTTGCTGCGAAAAAACTATAAAGGCACGATCACATTTAATCGTACGATGGGGTATTATGGTAAATCTTACGCTAATGAGCAGACAACTCCGGTTAAAGGGATGACCAACGATGCTACTGACGCAATTTTCATGAATGTTTCTTACTTCGGTAAGAACCCAAGTAAATATCACAATGCGCTGCTTTCGTTTGGATATTGGTGGAATGTTATGGATGAGGCACCGAAAGGGAATCCAGAAGGAAACGCTGTTGTGATGAAGAATGGTCGAGTTTCGTTTTCAGATAATTTTTATGAAAAGTTACCGGATTAAACGAGGGACTGTCTAATGAAAAATTCTATATTAAAACGGGTGCTCATATCGGTTTCAATCATGACTGCTGTTCTTGTTTCGGTGGTTGCCACGACGACATCAGTAAGTGCTGACAATAAATATAAAGTTGTTAAAAATTATTATTTCAGCCCGCAGCAATATCACGTGAAGGGTGAAATTTACAAAAAGTCGTTTTCTGGCTTTGTTTCGCACAAGTACCGTCAGCAGGCCACATGGTTTGAGACTCAACAAAAGTCGCTCGTTCGTCAACCTAATGGGAAAAAGGTAGTTTATTATTATATTGGGACATCGATACCACAACTTGACCAAAATGCTGGGTTAACTGGTTATAAACCGTTAGGCGGTTGGATTAAGAAGGGACAACTTTATCATCGAAGAAGTCAGGCTCAGCCTAAGCGGGACCTTGCTTATCTCAGAGAATTAGTAAACACAATGCCCCAAAGCACTCAAAAACAGATCTTACCAATCTTTTCCAAGATCCATTTGGGAACTGCATATACTGGTTATACTGACAGCGACATGTCTGGTCGGATGACGCCCAAAAATATGAAGAAGCTCATGGCGGCACTGAACAATGAACAAATCATCTCTGATATTGAAAATGCCATTCCTGATGCATCAATTGAAACCGATGATGAGGACTTTTATCCAACTTGGCAAGCTGCCGATCTTTACAAGATTTATCATCATTTCCGGCCACGATTTAAGCAGGAAATGAAGTCCTTAAAAGGTGCCGACCGATATGCCAGCAAGTTAAAAGAAATTTCAACTTGGTCACAAACCAATATAATCATTACCAAACAAGGCATAATGATGCTAACGGTGACCCATGGGATCTTGACCAATTTTCTGAAGACTATCTTTATGGTTTGCTTGCAGGCTTAGGTAGGTCAAATATGTCGTACAAAGCATCATCTCCATCGGCATACGCATTGTAGTCAAAAAACTGGGATTTGATCTCAGAATTTAGTTAAAAGCGGTGATGCATTCTGACTTTGGAATGCATCACCGCTTTTATTTAAATGGCAGGGGGCAACTATTTGTCACAGGTTTCTTACCGAATAGTTGCGGCGATCCAAGCCAATGGTTACTGATGGAAAATTATTATATGTCCAGCCTTTCTTTTATGTTAAGAAAGTTTCCTAAATAACCTTCAAATTAGTAATCAAAATACTCCCCACAATCACCAAAATCGTTCCCAGCACAATCTTGACCATCTGATCGCCGGTCTTGTGTTCATGAAGGATGTAAATTCCACCAAAAGTGCCGACAATGATTCCCAACTGGGAAAGGGTGGCAGCAGTGGCTTGGCCGATTGCTGGGTTGGCGGCGGCGATAAACATAAACAAATTGCCGATCGCCCAATCGATTCCCGTGACAATGTTCTTGGCTGCTGGTTTCGTTAATAGTTTGCGCTCCTGAAGGAAGAAGAAGCCGATTAAAAATGAACCGACAACTTGGCCAACTGCCTGTGGGGTCACAATCGCCGTCATGTAATTGATGCCGTTGTTGGCATTATGGATGGCTGGGCTAATAAAGCCGAACTTGAATAGCATGTTTGGAAAAATAAAATACAGTGCAAAACCAGCCGTCGAAGCTAAGATTGCAGCAATCCCTTCACCGTATGAGACTGGCCGCTTTTTGGTAATCTTTTTCTCAGCCTTGGAACGGGCGGCAATGAGCAATGCGCCAAGCGTGACCAAGGCGATTGAAAGAATTCCAAATAACCACATCTTAAAGTTGATCCATTCGTTGAGAATCGCAGCGGCGAGAAGGGCGTTGGCAATGATTTGGCCAGCCGTCGAGAGTGGGAAGGCAGCCGAGACGCCCATCTTTTTATAAGCAATAAATTGGCCAGCGGTTCCGACTGACCAGAACAATCCGGAAAACAGCCCAACTAACCAAATTCGACCTGTGACTGCGACTCCATTGGGCAGCACAAAGAATAGATAGACACCAATTCCAAGTAGCAAAGCACCACAGGATTCGCCGAAGGTTTGTTGAGCAGCAGATCCGCCCATTTTTGTGCCGATGATTCCAGTAGCTCCCCATGCGAGGGGTGGAATCAATGCTAATAAAATACTCATGATTTTTCTCCATATTCGTTTCAGATTTCCCTCAAAATACAATAACAGGTGAGATTATATCACATACGAAAGCGCTTTTAAAAATGAATCTAGTTTAAAAAGAAGCGGAATAAGAATCCTTTAGGACGACAATCCTTGATCTCGCGGCGTTTAATGATAAGTTATGAAAATGAAAATTTTTACCATTATTTTTAAATTTGGTCTATACTAATAATTGAAATGATAAAGTGAAAGGAGCTCAACAGCATGGTTCTTCATACAATTTTAACTCCGGACTGGGTCAAAAATGCCAAACTCATTGCTGCAGAAAATCCGCGATTGGAAGGCTTTGTTCCCAGCGAGGGCGGGCGACATCCCAAGATTTTATTGCTTGGAGAAGCCCCTGGCGATCAAGAGGTCAAACAGGGTCGCCCATTCATGGGACCCGCTGGTAAGGAACTTGACCGTTGGTTGGCATCTCTTGGTTTGACGCGGGAAGATATTTATATCACGGGAGTCGTGAATTCTCGCCCGTTTTCGATTGGTAAAACCGGCCGCAAGCGGGATCGACGGCCCAATCAAGCGGAAGTGAAGCAGGCGGCACCGATGTTTGACTGGGAGCTGGCCCAATTCCCGGGAATCCTGTTGGTTCCGATGGGCAATGCCAGCCTGCAACGGCTGCTGGGGAATCACGCTAAGATTGGCGAGCTGCATGGTCAACTTTTGGAACGCCCCATTCAGCAATTTGATCAAGCCGCCAACGCATTTAAATTTACGACCGAGAAGCGCAGAATTTTCCCACTTTATCATCCGTCGTATTCAAAGCGATTTAAGAATATGCAGACGATTGTTGATGAAGATTCACGCAAATTGAAACAAATTATTCTTAATGTGATATAAAAAACAAATGGCTAGTAATTTTAAGCTGTAACGCTGTACAATTCACTTGAAGGGGTGAACAACGTATTTTTTATATGTTGCCGCCTGCTCTTGAATATCTCAATAATCTTCGTATTGCTGAGGAGAGGATAACCCATGAATTTGAAATCAAGCCGACTTATTTTGATGTTGTTAGCGACAGCCTTCACAATGGCTATGTTCCCAACTCAAACGTATGCCAAAAAAGAAGTTAGCCCGCCAAAGAGCGCCCAACTATCCGAATATTACTTCAAAACCAAGAAACCAATCAGGACCTGGATTGGTGTCGATAATCCGACTGCCCACATGTTTCAGAGTCGCTGGATTACGATTCCCAAGGGAACGGTTGTGTCCGGTCACCCGATTGAAGTGAAAAATAAACAAATTAAAAAAATTACAGTGGTCGCCAGCAGCTTAAGTTATCAAGTGAAAAAGGCTGCAGTGATGCCGGGTTACTATTTGGAAGCATGGCAGGATCTGACTGGAGATATTAAGTACAGTAACGCCCGCTTTGAAAAAGTGAAAAAGCCCCAATACATGGTTCCATATAGCGATGGCAACTTCTATCTCGGAACCTCGCCAAAAGAATATCCAGATACGTTTTTAAGTGATCGATTAATGATTACCTCTGATGGCTACGTTGAGTTGTATCACTATCAAGCAGGAGTCGGTCCAGAAGGATTTGGGAATAAGCCAATGGGATCCGCAAAGATTACGAAAACAATTGCCAAGAAAAATAGTCGCTATTTGTATTATCGCCATCATGTGACCGGCTTAGATGACAAACGAGTGCATAAGACCGGAAAATATCAGTACCGGTTGAAAGTGGCCGATAAGGATGATATTAAAACTCAAACAATTTGGGATGACGGCCAGCAGTCGTTTGTTGCCAGAATTTATTATGCCCATTATGATGTTGGCGGGGTGACCTACTATACAGAAGTAGGTGAGAAACCCTTAAGTGATTGATTATGATTTGGTTCAGTTAAAACGATCAGTAATCATGCTGATTTTGGTAAAAGGTGCACAATTTTGCAAACGTTTAGCCATCAAAAAAACGTCACGCTTCTCAATCCTGGAAATTGGATTGAGAAGCGTGACGCTTTTTAAGTTATGAAAATAAAGTCGTGTAAGTTGATTTTAAATTACCGGATATCCAAAGGTTCTTTAGAAGTTGGCTTGGGAAATTCTTTATCAATTTCGGCCAATTCGTCAGCTGCCAGCGCTAAACTTGCAGCTTTCACATTGTCGACAGCATGTTTGGGATCACCAGACTGGGGAATTGCCAACGTGTTACCATCCCGAATTGCCCAAGCTAAGATGATTTGCCAAGGGGTTGCTTGATGAGCAGCCGCAATTTCTTTGACCACTTTATTGGTCGTTAACCGACCACGCTCATCACCGGCACCAACTGGGGTGTAGGCAATAAAGGGGATACCTTGGTCTCGTTGCCATGGCAGCAAGCTATACTCCACACCACGGCTGCCGATGTTGTACAGGTCCTCGTTTGCGGCCACCTCATTGCCACCGGGAAGATCGAATAGTTCTTCCATATCAGGCAGGTCAAAATTGGAAACACCCCAATGTTTGATCTTGCCTTTTTTCTGCATCGCTTGCAACGTTTCAACCGTTTCGCTCAACGGTACGGCGCCCCGCCAGTGATAAAGGTAGAGATCAAAATAATCTGTTCCCACTAATTTTAGGCTGGTGTCCAAACTATGCTCCAGTCGATTTCTGGAAGCGTTAGAAGGGAGCACCTTATCAATAATGAATAAGTTATCCCGGTTCAAATCACGAATAGCTTCGCCAATGAGGCTTTCACTGCGACCGTTCCCGTACATTTCAGCGGTATCAATGACTTTTGCACCAGCCTCAATCCCGGCCTGAAGCGCTTTGATTTCTTGTGACCGAGTAGCAGGATGATCCCCCATATGCCAGGTACCTAAGCCAATTGCAGGAACCTTGGTGCCACCAATCGTTAACTCTTTCATAAAATAATAGCCTCCTTAAACCTGTTACTAAAATTATACCGCGGAATTGAAAATTATGAAAATAATGATGAAAGCTAATTGCTAATTTTTCAACCAGTCAAAAATTTCTTGAGCGGCCTCTTTTGGCAAGTAGCGAATTTCGATGTTCTGATTATGATTGCCGTGACGGACGTTAACTTCAAGATGGGCAAGCTCTCTGGCACTCATCCAAATTGATTGGTGGAGGCTAAAGGACTGAACATTCTTCTTGGGGATGACGTATTGTGAGCGGGTAAATGAGTGACCAACCTGCATGATTAATTGGTCACCGCTGACTACCCAACCGGTGTTGCTGGCAGAATACCAGCCGAGAAAAATGGCAATCGGCAATAACGCCAGGCTCAACAGTCCCCAAACCGTGAAAAAATATACACAGATTACAATTGGGACGGCGGCAAACAGCATGGCATTTCGGATGAAATACCAATAAGGCGCTTTCTTTAAGCGATTCAGAGCAACGGCTTGCGTGGGTGTCCAGTCAATAAAGGGCCGGAGAGTTTTGAAAACTGTTTGGGTGTTTACAACCGGCAAGATCATCAAGTCATTGCTCTTTTCATCATCGCCGGCAGAAGACGCGGCCAATGCTTGAACGGTTGAGATTTTACACCATTGACGGATCACGTTTTGTTTGATGCGCAAGGCTTGGATCCGGTCGGTAGGGATGGTAACGGAATTTCGTTGAAACAAGCCCTGATAAGTTTTCAATTGGTTGGTCTGAGCTGTCAACGTGAACTTGTAGTAGCGCTGGACAATTGATAAATATGAACCGGCGATACTGATCAAAATGATTAAGATACCAACCACCACGATGATAATGAGTGATTGATGAACAATTTCGCTGGTAACTGAATTGATCACTCGTTGTGGAATGGCTTCTTGGATTTTGCCATAGAGGGCGAGCAAAACCCCGATCAGGGGCAGAATGCCCAATGAGGTGAGAGCGAAAACGTTGAGCTCGTGAGGATTAATGACGTAAGTGGTCGCTGATTCAGCAGTTTTCTGGTTGTCGGTACCGGTTAAATCCGCTTTTGCTTCTGGGCCGGTAACGCGCCTGGCCTCAATTGCTGTTCGCACCGATTCAGGTACCAATGGCAGGACTGCCTCAGGGGTCTTATCGTCATGGCCGGCCGTTTCAATCTGGAGCTTTTCCAACTTGAATGGTTTTAAGAAAAACCACTGGCTGCGTTGGATGGTTTGAATTCGGCCGTAAGGGATGTGAGTGTGCTTTTTGATAAAAATCCCCGAATTAATTGTCAGCATGTCCGCCGCAATTTCAAAAGTGAAACAAAGGTAGCGAACAACGATCAGCATGATGATCAGGACCAGTAGGGCGCCAAACCCCAGAACCGGATTAATATGGAAGTGTTTAAGTAAACCAGTCAACGGGCCAACCGTTAAGATAACGTAGATGATCCAGTCCCAAACACGATGAAACAAAAAATAGAACATGGACAGCGGGTTCAAGTGATGCTTGGTTTCAGACGTCACGGTCGTTCACCTCCACCGCCATTTTCATGATTTGGTTGCGGAGTTGGTCGCCAACTTCGGGCTCCAATCCATCGATTTTGTGAGAGGTTGAGGCAGTGGTAATCCGTACTTCCTGGAGCTTTTGCGATTGTAAAATTGGGCCGGCAGCCAAAGTGACGTCTTGAACCCGGGCGATGGGGATCGACACTAATTTTCTGAAAATGAATCCAGACCGTAATTCGACGGCATCATCGGTGAGGGTGTACAGCCAAAATGAGTAACGGTAGGGCACCAAAGTGAGTTCGACGATCAGGTCGATGATTGCCAGGGCTGCGAAGCCGAAGACACCATACGGCAGCCAACTCCAGTTCGTGAACTTGAAAACGATGAAGCCACCAATTGCGATGACTGCAAGGATTGTGAAGTTAATGAAGGCCGAGATGCGCCAGACCGTTTTAATTTTTTGGGGTAAATGATTGGATTCTGTCACGATACTTAACCTCCTGTTAGATATTTGTCAGTCATAGTGTACCAGATGAGGGTGGAATCTTACCAGTCGCCACCTCAAAGTTGCAGTGGATTGTGATGGACACGCCAGGACTTATAGCGTTATACTAACTTTTATGTACTATTACGAAAGGGGGCAATCAACTTGTCAAAAAAGGTTAGAAATGCCATTATTGTCCTTATTTTTGGGAACTTTTTGGTTTGTATTGGGATGAGCCTGATTTTCCCAGTCATGCCATTCATTAAAAACGAATTACATCTGTCTGCGACTGACATGGGAATCATGAACTCACTATTTGCATTGGCTCAGTTGATTGCTTCACCAATTGTCGGCCAAATCTCGGATAAGATTGGTCGCAAGCCCATCCTGGTCTATGGACTGCTGCTCTATATGGTGTCAGAAGTTTTATTTGCGCTCACCAACTGGCTCTGGATGTTCGATATTTCACGGACAATTGGCGGCCTGTCAGCAGCAATGGTGGTCCCAACAACCAATGCCTTGGCGGCAGATTTGACGACACCCAGGCAACGAGCCCGCGTCATTGGGCTACTGTCTGCCGCGTTTAGTGGTGGCTTGATTCTAGGACCCGGAATTGGCGGGATCTTAGCCAAGTTTGACTATAAAACGCCGTTTTGGTTTGCGGCCGTCCTGGGCTTTTTAAGCATGTTATCGCTACTCTTCATGCTGCCAAGTGAAACGGAAATCAAAAAAATTGCCAGTAGAAATGACGTGCCACCTGTGCTGACTGAACGCAAGTACAGTAAGGCATCGTGGGAGCAGACCAAGAAATTGTTTTCTGGACCGATGGGCTTATTATTCGTTCTGATTCTGATTTCATCGTTTGGCTTGGTCGGTTTTGAAAGCATTTATAGTCTGTATGTCAATGAAGTCTACAAGTTCACAATGGAAAACATTGCCTTGGTATTGACCCTGAACGGATTGACTTCACTAACTTTCCAGGCATTGTTATTTGATCGATTGGTCGTTTGGCTAACTGAAAAGCGACTGATTCGCTATTGTTTCTTCCTATCATTTGCTGGCACCATCTGGATCATGTTGGCTCATTCCAAATTGGAAGTGATCATCGCGACGTTGATCGTCTTTACAGCCTATGATCTGATCCGTCCGGCGATTACGACGTTGCTGACAAAGGCAAGTGCGACGGCTCAAGGGTTGATCAACGGGGTCAATATGTCACTCACCAGTGTGGGAAATATTATTGGGCCAATCATGTCTGGGGCATTGCTGGACATGAATTACCACTATCCATATATTGTGGTGACAGTCTTCTTGGTCGCATCGTGGCTGATGACGTATAAGGTTAAGCAGAAATTTACGGTGAGTTTGTAAATAACAAAATAAAATAGGTGAGAGGCTGGGCAAATGGTTTTTTTTTCCTTTCAGCCGCTCTTTTGCTATGCTTGAAGTGGACACAATTAACAGAAACGGAGATGTTATTTTTGGACGGTTTAAATTCAACAATGACGCTGAACAATGGGATTAAGATGCCCCGATTCGGCCTTGGTGTTTGGAAGAGTGATAACCATGCAGCCCGTGACTCAGTTGCTGCAGCGATCCGCAACGGGTATCGAGCGATTGATACCGCCAAACAATATGGTAACGAGCAGGGAACCGGCGCCGGCATTAAGTTAGGGCTCAAGCAGGCTGGCTTAAAGCGTGAAGATGTCTTTGTGACCACTAAGCTGTTTAATGGTGATCAAGGTGACTACGATAAGGTTTCCAAGGCTTTTGAAGGTCAATTAAAGGACTTGGGATTGGATTACGTGGATCTTTATCTGATGCACTGGCCGGTTGACGCCTACTACCTTGAAAGTTACCAGGCGATGGAAAGATTGCTCAAGGAAGGTAAAGTGAGAGCGATTGGGGTCTCTAACTTTGATAATGATCGGATGAGTAAGCTGATTGAATCTGCCGACGTGATTCCAGCGATCAACCAGATGGAATTTAATCCGACCAATCAAGAACGGGATATTCTCAAATTTGACACCAGCCACAAGATCACGATGACAGCCTGGTCACCATTAGGCGGTGGCAAATCGTTAACTAACCCAGTGATTGAGAAGCTCGCTGATAAATATCATCGTAGTGCGGCCCAGATCATTTTGCGTTGGGAGTGGCAACGAGAGATCATTACCGTGATTAAATCGGTTCATGAAAAACGCATTATCGAAAATAGCCATATTTTTGACTTCGAACTGAGCGACGAAGACGTTGAAACCATCAATCAATTGGACGAAGACAAACGGGGCCTATGGTACGATGACTTCAAGTGGCATCGACCAAGTGCGGACATTGGTGATTCTGTTGATCAGTGGGATGATACGGGGAAGTCACTTTCGTAGAAACAATGGGATTGAGATCTTAATTGATACTCGATCCTTTTTTTGTCTCCGAAAGCCGGCGCTGCAAGGAATAGTGGCGTTCAAAAAAGTCGAGATTAAAAATGACTGCCTGGTTATTGACTATCCAGTCATTAATGATATACTGAGGGTGATTTTTGAAAGCGAGTCAGAATTGTGGTTCGCTTATCCGCTTAAAAAGGGGCGTGAGGAATGATGAATCACACATTAGTAATGGATGTTAAGGGATTAAAGAAGTCATTTGGGAAGTTTGAGGCGCTCAAAGATGTTAACTTAACGCTTCATCCGGGAGAAGTCTTAGGATTTATCGGGCCAAATGGGGCTGGGAAGTCGACCACTATTCGAGTGATTTTAGGATTAATCAAGTCCTCTGGCGGCTCAGCCAAAGTCTTTGGTAAAGATGCCTGGAAAGAATCAGTCACAATTCATAAGGATTTAGCGTATGTTCCTGGGGATGTCTATCTCTGGCCGAACTTGACTGGTGGTCAAACAATTGATCTGTTGCTTCATATGTCGGGACAGACCCACACTGAGCGGACTGATGACTTGATCAAAGAGTTTAAGCTTGATACCAGTAAGAAGAATCGAACTTATTCGAAAGGTAACCGGCAAAAGGTGGCCTTAATTGCGGCTTTCTCAACTGACGTGTCATTGTATGTATTTGATGAACCAACTTCTGGGCTTGATCCGCTCAATGAACTGATTTTCCAACAAAAGGTTGCCCAACTTAAGGCGGCTGGCAAGAGTGTCCTGCTTTCCAGTCACATCCTGTCTGAAGTCGAAAAAATGTGCGATACGATTTCGATTATTCGCGAAGGCAGCGTGATTGAGACCGGCTCACTGGAATCAATGCAGCACCTGACCCGAAACTCGGTGGCGGTCACAACAGTGGCGCCGTTGGTTGGGTTGCAAAAGATGGCAGGGGTGTACCAACTGGACTTTAAAAATGATCAGAAAACCATCGCAGAATTTAGCGTTGATTCTGATCAAATAGGCAACGTGATGGCGAGTCTTTCGGCCAATAAAATTTTGCAACTGAAGACAACCCCACCAACACTGGAGGATTTGTTCTTACGCTATTACCACTCTGATAATGATCAAAAAGTAGGTGAGTAAAATGACACAGTACACACAGACTTTTGCATTGTTGAAAGCAAACTTCAAACGTGATTGGATTAAATTGCTGGTCTGGCTGCTGGTGTTAGCTGGGTTATTCGTTGCGGTTGCCGCAAAGTTTGAAGGCATATACGGCAATCAGCAACAATTGAATACCATTGCTCAAACATTACGATCACCTGCAATGAAGGCACTATTTGGGCCGTTAGCGCACGCTTCGATCAGTACGGCCGTTATCTTTGCGACCGAAATGGCCGTCTTTTGGGCGATCTTCATGGTGATCTTTAACTATTCAGTGGCAGTTGGCGCGAGCCGAGCTCAAGAGGAATCCGGTCTTACCGAAATGGTCCTTGGTGGACATCCAGTGGGGCGTTTGGCCCCACTGAGCGCTGCGGCTTTAGAGCTATTAATCGCGGATGGCTGTTTTGCAATCATCACGGGAATTGGGATGACCTTTGCGAACATGCCAGGTAGCGATAGTAACGGTAACTGGCTGTTTGCGGTTTCTTTAGCGGCAGTTGGCTGGACTTTCGGCATGATCTCGTTGATCTTTTCCCAACTGGTTGCCGACAGTCACAACGTTTTAATTTATAATTATGCGTTTTTTGGCCTCACCTATCTGGTCCGGATGATGACGGATGTTTCCAATCCCGATAACACTTGGTGGTCCCCCTTCGGCTGGATCGAAAAAACGGATATTTATATCAAGAATAATTGGCTCCCCGTTGCATTGTTCTTAATTTTAGGAAGCGTGGCATTTGGAATTGCGGTTGCACTGAACGTTAATCGGGATATCGATGCCGGCATCATTCAAGTCCGTGGCGGCAAGCGGCAGAGTCGTTTCCTGCGGGGTCCGGCAACCTTACTATTCTGGAACCAACGGTCGATTAGTTTATTTTGGATCATTGGTATGGCGGTTCTGGGTGCCAGTTACGGCTCAGTATTTAACAGTATTGGCAAGTTGGTGAACGATTCGCCAGTCATTAAAGAAGTTCTTGGCAGCAATGGCGTTCAAGCATTGGAGAAAAACCAAGTGTTGTCGTTTGTCGGCATTCTTGGGATTATTTTCACGGTCCTGGCGGTTATCGGTGGAGCAATGGTTATTAATCACTTGTACACCGAGGAACGGCGTGGCTACCTGCAGCTCGTTAATACTACCCCGCATAGTCGCTACTATCTATTAGCGACATATGTGCTGTATGGGGTGATCCTGGCAGTAGTAATTTTGTATGTCACCCTGATGACGACAATGGTGGTGGGCAATTCAACCTTGGCGCATTCGCTGCCAATCAGGTATTATAATAGAATATTTGTGGCAATGCTGCCTGTATTGATTCTATTCATGAGTACACTGGTCTGCTTCATCGGCATTCTGCCAAAACTGCGGTCAGTTGTTTGGATTCTGTTAGGCGGTTCGTTTGTCATTTCCTACTTTGGCCGCCTGATCGATTTACCAAATTGGGCAATGAAGATTTCGCCGTTTTATTGGTTCGATAAAGTTCCGATCCATGAAATCAACGCAGAACCGGTGTGGTGGCTGTTAGCCGTTGCGTTGGTATTGATCGTGATCGGCTTTGTCGGGTATCGTAAGCGAGACCTTGCGTAGTGACTTGCTTGGAGCAATTGGATCGACAATTAATCTAGGCAGCCTGGAATCGATTTAATGAAATTTAATTTGGCTTAGTGATTCTTAAACAATTGAGTAAAAAAGAAGGTCAATTCATGGCGAAACGATTACCACGTGATCCTCAAAAAGAGCAGGCAATTTTAACAGCGGCGGTGCAAGAATTTGGCAAGCGGGGTTATCGCGCCAGCACGGATAAGATCGCTGAAGTGGCCGATGTGTCAAAAGGGTCCGTGTTTAGATATTTTGATAATAAGCAACATTTGTATTACGTAGCCGTCAAACAGGCGATAGACACAATTATGGCGGTCGTTGATTTATCAGTCTGGACAGATTCGCAGGATTTGGTCAGTATGATCATTCGGGCGACCAAATATAAAACGGAGTTATCTCACAAGTTTCCGTTTGAATTTGAATTGCTACTGCGGGTGTATTCCAATGATTCCTTCGTCCCCAAGCCCATGCGAGAAAAAGTATTCGGGATGTTTCAAAAGCTTGAAACGGATTTAATGAACACAATCCTGACTTCAACTATTAGTCAACTGGATATTCGACCAGAGTTGAATGAAGCTGATGTTCGTGACTATCTGAAAATGTTTATTGGATCAATGTCTCAAATGGCCCAAACGTATTTTGAAAAGCATCCAGAAATCACCAAGATGGAAGATATGGGTGAGGTGATCGATCGGGTGAAGGTATATATGGATATATTGGAAAATGGGATTAGAGCGCGATAAGACCCGGTTTGACCCCGGAACGTAAGACAAAGCCGCCAATAATGAACGAATTTTGTTCATTGTTGGCGGCTTTGTCTTACGTGGTAGGGGTCAGGGTCATCAGAGCGCATTTTGGCATGGTAGTGGAGAACTTAAAAAAGATGATTTGCTGGTTCTTATAGCGTCAGTTTTGGTGAGCGCGTTTTATCTATGAAGAATAGGAGATTGTTAGATGTTTTAATACCGGGAGAAACCATGTCTTCCCTTATATAGTGGAAACGTGCTCTGACGACCCTGCCCCTTCCTGCATAAACAACGAGGGCAGAACACATATCAATTTTCAATCGATGATCATTCACCTAGATCGCCATAGCTACCAAGATAAAAGCTGCGCCAAACGGCTGATCCCAGAATTTAACAAAAATGACCAACTATTCCAAAATCAGGAATAATTGGTCATTTTCGTTAAATTATGGGATCAAAACGCCTATTGCCCCAGTCTCTATGGCATTACCAAGTCATAATGATTACCGACAATCGCTGTTCCACGATCATGGACAACGCCTTCACCAAGTGGCGTTTGAACGTGAGTGCCAAATGGAACGTCTGCAGGAGCTGCTACAATTAAGTAGCCGTCTGCATCATAACCACCGTGATTAGTGGTACCATCGGCGAATGCTGCACCGGTGTAATAGGTCCATTTCTTACCATTTTGGTAAACAACCCCTTGTGATTGGAATGCAGCCGGGGTGATTGTTGCGCTGCTGGTTGCGTCAGTTGAAGTATCTGAATTGTTATTGGAATTTGAAGCTGTATCAGCTACGATTGCATCCTTATGTTCATTGTGAATAGCAGTTGAAGTCTTCATGTTGGTCTTTGAAGCTTTATCATTGTTGCTAACTTTGAGCTTTTGGCCTACCATGATTAAATCAGCATCAGAAAGGTTGTTGCGTTTTGCAATTCCATTAACAGTGTCGTTAAATTTATCAGCAATGTTGGCAACGGTATCTCCGGACTTAACGGTATAGCTGTCGGCATTTGCGACAACGCCACTAAGACCTAAGAAACCAGTGATAACTGATAATGTAAGTAAACTCTTTTTGATAATAATGACCACCTTTTAGATTATCTATAACTAGAATTGGATCGAATACTTGAAATGTTGTTCTTCCATGGTTACTAAGTGAAAATGAAAGTGTGTTCCGGAACACATGGTAGATGTTAAACGGTAACTTGGAAGGTGATTGATCATTGAGGTAGATGAACCAGAAGCAATCACGCCGTATATAATATCAGATCATCGATAACCGTCAACAGCCGGTCGAAATAAGACAATTATGTGACAATGAATTCCTATGATAAATCAAGTATTTAGCCGACTTGTTACAAACACGTTAAATTTAAAAGTAATGGTTCCCATTAAATTTATGTAAATATGATGTAAATGAATTGGAAATGGGGATGAACAGCCAAAACGCTGTTGTTGGAAGGGCTAAGGTGGTGATTGCCAGCTTTCACGCTTGCTAGCAAAAAATAATCAGAAAAGGTGATGCTTTGATTTAATGAGCCGTTTCCGCAATAATGGGAGTAGTAAACAGGGAGATAAAAAATGGTAAAACAAGGTAGATTCGCTAAATCAAGCAAATTAAAACAAATCAAACAGATTAGACGACGGCTGCATCACCAACCTGGTCGCGTGATTGGGCCGGAACAATTTCAGAATTTTGTATTGGTCCGTTATGACTTGACTCTCAAGAAAAAATATCGTCATTCGGATAAAGAAACGATGCAGCGTTTCTTGATTGAATTATTAGGTGTTGCTGGGGCTGGACCGACTTGGCCAATGGCAACGCTGGTTACCAAAACCTTCAGCCAAATTGGAATTCGGGTGCCATATCAATTTTATCGGCAGGTTTTAAAAAATTGGGAATCCTTCAATCACTTCTTGGAACGTGAAATTCCGGCGGTACCGTTAGAAGAGCGAATTAGCTTGATAGATCTGGCTTCTACAGCTGATGTGGAACAAATTATTCTGCGCCAGCTGGCAGCTAATACACTGCTTTCAACGGGTAACCCGCAATTAATTAAACTGATGAGGCCTGCTCAGCTCGATTCCCTGGTTGCAAATTTGAGTTCCGATCAGGCGATTGATTGGCAGAAGGTTAAAGCTGTATTTGAACCCATTGGCTTTGATACGACCACCGCGCCGGATAGCGCAACTCAGCAATGGCTCAATGAATTAAAGGAGTTATAAAAATGGATTTACAGCACGCACTTGAATGTGTCAATTTAGTCCCGTTGTTTCGATCACTGCCACAAGCTCAAAAAGTGGAAGTTGCCAAGTTGATCGTTCAGCACGAATATGCCAAGGGAACAATCATTTATATGGCAGGCGATTCGGTTGGCCACTTTCTAATTCTGGAAGCTGGCCAAATCAAGATCTCCCAAGTTGCGGCCAACGGCAAAGAACAGTTATTGAAAGTAATGCAGCCAGGGGACTTTGATGGAGAATCCGCACTATTCAACGGGAATCAAAGGAATGTTACGGCCACGGCGCTGGTGGATTCAAATATTTGCCAAATTGATCAAGGGGCGTTTCAGGACTTGTTAAAAACCAGTTCTCAGTTAGCCGTTAAGTTGCTGGCGATTATGAGCAAGCAGATCAGTGAACTCCAAGAAGAAAAGACCTTGGCCTCAACAACGGATACCACTGGCAAGCTGGCCAAATATTTGTTGGAAACCAGCGCCGCTCTCGGAGATAAAATATTCAAATTACCACTCAAGAAAAAGGATATTGCAACTTATTTGGGGACCACGCCAGAAACAATCAGTCGAATTTTTAAACAGCTGACGACTGACGAAATCATTGAATCATCAGGGTCTACCGTGACGATTTTGGATGAGGATGCCCTGACTGATCTGGTTTAATTGTGGCCAATTTATTCTATAAATTTCGAAAACAATTGATTTATACGTACGAATATTTTACAATTAGAGGGTAAATGAAAATATTAATGGAGTTACTCTGGAGGATTATATAATGGATGAAAGTCGTGTGCGAGACGAAATTGTAAGCGGAAACATTTCGCTGGGTCTCGAATTAGGTTCTACAAGAATCAAGGCCGTCCTGGTGACAGATGATTTCCAAACAATTGCTTCTGGCGATTACCTTTGGGAAAACGAATTGGATAACGGCATTTGGACTTATCCAATAGACAAGATTTGGGATGGTATCCAAACCAGTTATGCAACTTTGGCATTGGAAGTTCATGATAAGTATGGTTGCGATCTTCAGAAGATCGGGTCAATCGGTGTCAGTGCCATGATGCACGGTTATATGGCATTTGATAAGAATGACGAGTTGTTAGTACCCTTTAGAACTTGGCGGAATAACATTACCGGCCAGGCTGCGGAAGCTTTGACCAAGTTGTTTGATTTCAATATTCCAGAACGTTGGAGTATTGCTCATTTATACCAAGCAATTTTGAATAACGAAGACCATGTTAAGAACGTTGATTTCTTTACAACACTTGCTGGTTACGTTACTTGGAAGTTGTCCGGTGAGAGGGCACTTGGTGTTGGGGATGCCTCTGGAATGTTTCCAATTGACGAACAGACGGTTAGCTACAATCAAGAGATGCTGGATAAGTTCAGTGCTCTTCCTGAAGTTCAGAAATACCCATGGAAGATTACCGACATTTTGCCTAAGGTCCTCCCGGCTGGTCAAAAAGTCGGTGAGCTGACGGATGCCGGTGCCAAATTGCTTGACCAGAGTGGTGAACTCCAAGGCGGTTCATTGATTGCGCCTCCTGAAGGGGATGCTGGTACTGGGATGGTTTCAACCAACAGTGTTAAGAAGCGGACTGGAAATATTTCAGCCGGAACTTCTGCATTCTCAATGGTTGTCTTGGATCGGCCTATGAAGGCTGTTCATCGTGATATTGATATGGTGACAACCCCAGATGGTGCACCAGTTGCCATGGTTCACACCAACAACAGTTCATCCGATATCAACGCTTGGGTAGGCTTGTTTGGTGAATTTGCCAAAGCACTTGGATTGCAACTCAAGCCTGATGATTTGTACGGGACTTTGTTCGCCGAATCAGTTAAGGGTGATCAAGATGCCGGTGGCTTGGTTAACTTTGCTTACCTTTCAGGTGAAAACATCACCCGGATGCCAGAAGGCCGACCATTATTTGTCCGTAAGCCAGACAGCAAGTTGAACCTCGCTAACTTCATCAAGCAACAAATTTATTCAGCCTTTGCCCCATTAAAGATTGGGATGGATATCTTGCTTCGCGAAGAACATATCAAGACCAGTGTACTGGTTGCCCAAGGTGGTATTTTCAAGACGCCGGTTGTTGCCCAACAAGTTCTGGCGGATGCCCTGAACACCCCAATTTCTGTAATGGAAAATGCCGGTGAGGGTGGTCCTTGGGGAATGGCAGTCTTGGCACTCTACTGTGTTAACCGTAAAGACGGCGAAGCATTGGAAGACTACTTGGAGAACCGTGTCTTCAAAGATTCAACCAAAGCAACGTTGTACCCAGAACCAGCCAGTGTCCAAGGTTATGACAAGTTCATCGACAACTACAAGGCAGCCCTTCCGGTTGAGGAGCAAGCGGTTAAGTCGATGAAAATGAAATAGTGAGCGAAGCAAAGCGGTTAATAACCGGAACATAAGTCTCCGCAACCAGAAATCCTGGGCTTGGATTTTTGGTTGTGGTGCTTATGTGCAGGTTATTGCTTTGCGGAGCTGTCCTACTCCATATAACCAAGAACAACCACAATCTTAAAACCACAAACACGAAAGGTGATAAACAAAATGCTAGAAGATCTTAAACAAGAAGTATATGAAGCAAACATGAAACTTCCTAAGTTGGACTTGGTAACCTTCACTTGGGGAAATGTTTCAGCAATTGACCGTGACAAAGGCTTATTCGTTATCAAGCCATCAGGGGTTCCTTACGAAGATATGAAGCCTTCAGATATGGTCGTTGTTGATTTGGATGGTAAGGTTGTTGAAGGTGACTTGAATCCTTCAAGCGATACACCAACTCATACTTATCTCTATAATCATTTCCCAACCATTGGTGGTATTGTTCATACTCATTCACCTTGGGCTGTTTCATTTGCCGCAGCTAAGATGGATATCCCAGCTACTAGCACGACTCATGCCGACACATTCTACGGTGATGTTCCTTGTGCCCCAGCTTTGACGAAAAAACAAATCGAAGAAGCCTATGAGTTGAACACCAGTAAAGTGATCGTTGACGAATTTGAACGCCGCGGAATTGACCCAGATGCTGTTCCTGCAGTTCTAGTTAGCCAACATGGTCCATTTGCATGGGGCCCAACTGCCGACAAAGCGGTTTATAACGCTAAGGTACTTGAAGTTTCAGCTGAAATTAGCTATCACACATTACAATTAACTCGTGACGAAACCCATGTGCCACAATATCTGTTGGATAAGCATTACTATCGTAAGCATGGTAAGAATGCTTACTATGGTCAAAATAATGCCAAATCTAAGAGTCACGCAGAACACGAATAGAGTGCTGAAAGGAACGTTTTTGGCGCGGTAATATAAGGGCCAGTTCCCTGAGGCACGCTTTCTACTAAGTCCGGGTTGATCCGGAGAATAAGATATGAGCTCCAATGATGAACGTTCTTTGTTTATCGTTGGGGCTCTTTTTTATGTAGTAGGGTTAGGTCCGCGAGAGCACATTTCGTCAATTTAAATTGCAAATGCCAGACTCTCCGATTGAGGCAACTGCGTGCTTCGAATATTCGCCATATGCGATGACGCTCAAATCCTTGCACATTCCTTCCCAACCGCTTACACTGACCAAAAATAAGTGGAGGCGGTTACCATGACAAATTCTCCGTTAGTCACCATTTCGATTCCAGCTTACAATTTGGGATCTTATTTAAAGAAAACGATGCAGAGTATTTTTAATCAGACCTATCAGAATTTTGAAATTATTTTAGTTGATGATGCGTCAACCGATGACACTGCGACCGCAATTTCTGAGCTTGCCAAGCAGGATGAGCGAATTCATCCTCATTATTATGATGAGCATGAAGGGGTCTCGAAGGCTCGCAATTATGCGATTGATCATGCCAATGGGGAAATTATTGTGTTTGTTGACGGCGATGATCTACTGGCTTCAAATTATCTTGAAGTCATTGTTGCCGGATTGGCAGATAAGGCTGTTGATATGGCCGCAGTTGGGTACGCCTGGGGATGGCGTGGCGGTGGCAGGTTGTCTGCCGATGCCAAATTCCAATCCGTTTCAAAGCAAGAAGCATTTGATTCAATTAATTATCGCGGCGCCGAAATTGGTGGATATACTTGGAATAAAGGGTTTAGGCTTTCGGTGATTCGTGACCATCAGATTCGGTTCGATGAAACCTTAGAGCTGGCTGAAGATCTCCTGTTTACGGCGGATTACATTGCCGCCTCTCATCGGTTCGTCTATTATGCAGCGCCGTTATACACCAAAGTGAGTCGGGGTAACAGCATTATCCACTCTGCGACAATGGGGATGAGGCGAAAGGAACAGGTGGTTCGGCAGCATATCGATGAAATGAGCCGTCATCTGCAACCTTAAAAAAGTGAGCGGAACAGGATCGTCGTTAGCTTGCGAGAAAATGCTGGCGCTATTAAATACCACATTTGGCTTTTCTGGGTAAATTTTATTTAAAGATTCTCAATTTGATTTTCCAAATCTTAAAATTTAAGTTAGGATAGTGCCATCTGTAATTTAGAAATTTAGGAGGTACCTGGTTTGCGGAAAGCCACCTCGAAAGTTAAACAAAGCCCATTTTTACAAATTGTCGTTATAGTGATGGCTGCCATCATTGCTTTCTCAACGACTGCGACACCTTCAGCCCGTGCGAAAAAATTGCCGGCATTTCAGGCTAAGGAAGCTTATGTCATGGATGCCAAGACCGGTCAAGTGCTGTATCAGAAAAACGCCGATGCCAAGCGGCCGATCGCCAGTTTGTCAAAATTAATGACCCTCTATTTGACCAAGAAAGCGATTGATGCGCATAAGATCAAATGGGATCAGAAAGTACCCGTTGACGAAGAATTAATCAAAATGAGTAAGGATCCCACTTTAGGGGGATTTAGAATTAAGCGCTCTGGCGAATTTACCGTTAAGGATTTATACAAAGCCGCCCTGATCGCTTCTTCGAATTCTGCCGCGATTGCCCTCGGAAAATTAGTGGGTGGTGGCAATAACACCCAATTTATTTACATGATGAACCAGCAAGCTCAAAAATGGGGAATTGAGGCAACCTTTGTTAGCAGCTCTGGCCTCGATAACACCGATTTGAAGAAATATCATTATCAGGTACCTCATACGACCAGCAAAGCCCAAAACATGGTCAGCGTTTCTGCCATTTCTCAAGTGGCGGCTAAAGTGCTCGCCGAATTCCCGACGATTACCAAGTGGAGTAGTCAGTCGACGATGAAGGTTGGTAAACAATGGTTAGTTAACTCCAACAGCTTGTTGAAGAACAAAGTTTATTACCGAAAAGCGAATCACGTTGATGGGTTGAAGACCGGCTATACAATTAATGCCGGTCTCTGTCTCACGGTTACTTTTTGGCACAATGGCCGTCATTTGATTGCCACCATTATCGATAGTAATTCGGTATTCACGTCGATGGATCGATTGATTCAACAGATTGATAAAAAGTATCAAAAGGTGAGTGTGAACGTGAAAGCCCATCAATTTAAGATCGGCAATCAATTGCTAACGGCAACGCCACAAGAATCACAAACCGCCATTTGGCGCCAGAATGCCAACCAAAAGCCTCAATCAGTTAAGTATCGTTTGACCCAAAAGACCGGGCAAGTGACCAAAGGCGACTCTGTTGGCTATGCGGAGGTGGGACTTTCTAATAGTCGTGGGGTGGCAAAGGTGCCAATGATTGCTGAAGCGACGATTAAACCAAATCAGCAGGCAAAACAAGCAAAAAAGACGCATCACCACTCACTGTTAAGCTCGATTGGCAATATGTTGATTGGTATTTTTACGGGGATTTATAAGCTGATGGTGAATTTTGCTAAGTTTATGGCTCGGTAGTTGGATCGGATCATAGGGGCAATTGGGATGCCTGATCCGATCACAGGAGCTACCGGTCTTAAAGATTACTGAATGAAGTTTCTGCTGATTATCAAAAGATTATGAGCGTCGAACCAACTTAAGCTAGGCAGGTCCAAACAAAACGGGTAACTATTCCAATCCGAATGGTTACCCGTTTTTCTTTGGCTTTTTTAAAATGAAATTGTGTGTAAGGGACACAATACAGGGTTCATAACCAACTGGGGTATCCAACACCCACCAAAATGTCATGACTTTTTACACTTTTGAAACATAATTTTTGCCTTCAATTTACATCACCTTGTTAATCTATAAGTACATCGTAAATAGGACAGCTGCTCCAAGCAGGGATCTGCATGTAAGCACCTCGAACAAAAATTCCCAAACCCGGAATTTTCGTTCCAGGCGACTTACCCTCCGATCCCTAAACGCTTGGATCTGCTCACTTATTTTAGGACAGCTGCGTAAAGCAACAATCTGCATGTAAGCACCTTAGCGAAAAATTCCAAGACCGGGAATTTCTCCCCAAGGCGACTTACATTCCGATTGTTAACCGCTTTACTCCGCTCACTTACTTTTAGACAGCTGCGTAAAGCAGAAACCTGCACGTAAGCACCACTGAGAAAAATTCCAAAACCAGGAATTCCTCTCAGCAGCGACTTACGCTCCGGTTTCTAACCGCTTTACTCCGCTCACTTATTTTAGGAGGGTTTCATGATGACTATTAGTCACGGTTTAAAACGAGTAATCGGTCTTTTGTCAATTGTCGGGGTTGCGTTATTGTTTGCGGGGTGTTCCAAGTCTGCGGCAACCAAAACAACGCACATTACATATTGGCACGTTAACGCTGAAACACAGGGTGGGACATCTGTTAATAAGCTCGTTAAAGAGTTTAACAAGACCCACAAGCACATCAAGGTAACTGCTAAATACAATCCAAATATGTATCAAGGATTGATGCAGAATTTACAATCCGCTCAGGCATCTGGAAAAGTGCCGGATATCGTTCAGGTTGGTTGGGCATTCACGAACTACTTCTCTGACAATTTCAAGTACATGACGCCAACTGACGCAGCTCAAAAATTTGACAAGAGCAAGAGTGCCATTACGAATAACTTTTCGACCCAGTCGTTATCCTTCGCTAAAAACGCCAAAGGTAAGTTAGTCGGGTTGCCATACTCATTGAGTACGCCAATTCTGTTTACCAATGACAGTATGCTTGCTAAATATGGGATTAAAAAGAGCAGCTTGAGTACTTGGGAAGGCGTCCAAGCAGCTGCCAAGACCATCAAGCAAAAGAGCGGCAACTATGGCGTCTATATTCAAGAACCCGCTGATACCTGGGCGCAACAAGCAATGATGTTAAGCAATGGTGCGCAAATTAAAAATTCGGCCGGTAAAGCAGCGTTTGCCAGTGCTCAGGGTGTCAAAGCTTATCAACTATACCAGGACATGGTTTTAAAGGATAAAGCCGCGATTCATACGCCTTGGGCACAAGGGATGGACGATTTCACCAATGGCAAAGTGGCCATGGCGTTCACAACCGTTGCTCAAGCCTCACACATTAAACAAAGTGTCAGCTTCAAGGCTTCCTCACAAATTGCCCCAACCTTTAAGGGCAATAAGCTGACGGTTCCAGTTGGTGGGTCAATGTTAGCCCTCACTTCTCAGGACAGTGCCAAGCAAAAAGCGGCTTGGACCTTTGAAAAGTGGCTCTATAAAAATGATTCACTGTTAACTTGGGACAAGGGAACTGGATACTTGCCACCAACAAAGACTGCCTTAGATTCAGCTCAATTTAAGAAGTACTTGGCTGCCAACCCAATGATTAAACCAGCTACCCAAGAATTGACCAACGCCGTTCCTTGGACATCATTCCCTAAAAATGGGTTAGATGCTGAACAGGACATGATTGATGCCCGGGACAAGATTTTAACCGGCAGCAATGTTGCCCAGACACTCAAGGCTGCACAGGAGAAGATTAATGCTCAACAATAATTCACAAATTGAAAAGGCTGTTAACAGTCGTTCTGGCCCGCGGGTTTCCCGCAAGCCGCGAGGACGGCTTTTGCCATTTCTATACCTACTACCATCGGCACTGTTATTACTGGTGTTCATGATCGTTCCAATTGGCTATACATTTTACCTGAGCTTCTTTAATTGGAACCTGATTGCCCCAACTAAGCAGTTTGTCGGCTTGGCAAATTACGTCAATGTCTTCACCGACCCAACGAACCAGAAAGTGATTTTAAATACGCTCGTCTACATTGTCCTATTGGTGATTTTAAACTTTATCATTCCATATTTCATTTCGCTAATTGTCAATTTCTTCATTGGCAAAATGAAGGGGCCTTACAAAATCCTGTTCTTCATTCCCAGCTTGTTCTCGTTAGTGGTTGGCGCGATGTTGTTCTCATGGATTTTGAATCCCGTTTCTGGCCCACTGGCACTCTTCCTCAGGGATTTTGGCATGAAAGTGCCTCAATGGACCAATTCCGGTGCCATGGCAATTGTCGTGATTTGTCTGATTACCAATTGGAAAGTGTTTGGTTATAATTTCATTTTACTGCTCACCGGTTTAGGAGCCGTCCCGCGCAACATTCTTGATGCCGCCGCTTTGGATGGGATTCCCAAGTGGCGGGTCATTTGGAACATTGTGCTGCCACTGAATAAAGGCGTGGCAATCTATGTCTTCATTTTGACAATCGTTCAAGGGTTGCAGTATGTCTTTACGCCAATCAACGTCATCACGCAAGGTGGCCCCTACTATGGGTCGTCTAACTTGCTGTATCACACGTACCTCAATGCGTTTGTCCTTTACAAAACCGGGAACGCGTCCGCATTGGCAACCGTGACTTTTGTGATCTTCTTGATTCTATTATTCATTGAAATCAAATTCGTTGAGGGGAGGAAACGAGATGCTGACTGAAAAACGGAACTGGGGTTGGCACATTCTACTGATCCTCATTATTTTGGCGATTATGCTGCCAGTGGTGTTCATGATTTCCAACTCATTTAAGACCCTGCAGGAATCGTACCATTCAATTTTGCAGCTGATCCCATCCCAGCCAACGTTGGGCAATTATTTAACGCTGAACAAGCAGATCAACCTGCTGCGGATGGTTGCCAACACTTTCTTGATGGCAATGATTGTCACGCTTGGAAAAGTCGGAACTGGATTATTGGCAGCTTATGCATTCCAGAACTTTCATTTTAAAGGTAAACGACTCATTTACTTTATCTTTGTGGCGACCATTTTTGTGCCGTTCACAACGGTGATGATTCCAAACTATTTGTTAATCGCGAAAATGAACTTGCTTAATAACGTGATCGGGGTGGCGCTGCCCCAAATGTGTGATGCAACTGGGATTATGTTGTTTATCAAAGCGATGGAAAAAATTCCCAGCAGTCTCACTGAATCAGCTAAAGTTGACGGAATCCCCAGCCGGCGAATTTTTATGAACATCATTATTCCGTTACTAAAGCCCAGTATCATCAGTGTAGGGGCAATCTTTTTTATCAATAGTTGGAACGAATACGTTTGGCCAACATTGGTATTGAAAGATAAAAGCAGTTTCACGCTGCCACTGGCTTTACAAAACTATATTTCAAGCGAAGGTGGGACTAACTTCCCATTGGCGATGGCACTGGCCGTCATTATGATTGTGCCGCCACTGCTGATCTACATGGTTTTCCAGAAGTATATTTTGAATAGCATTAGCAGCTCAGGACTAAAGTGAGGATGATTTAATGGAAAATACTGGTTTCCCAATTGAGTTAGATGACATGTCGAAAAGTTACAACAAGAAAACAAATGTGATTGATAAAATGGATCTGTCGGTGGTCCCCGGGGAGTTCTTAGTATTGTTGGGACCGTCAGGTTGTGGGAAATCAACCACCTTACGGATCATCGCCGGTCTCGAAGCGCCCACGGGTGGCAAGGTGTTGATTGCCGGGCAAGATGCCACTAAGATGACCAGCCTACAACGCAGTATTGCAATGGTGTTTCAAGATTATGCACTCTACCCGAACATGACGGTTTACCAAAATTTGGAGTATGCGTTGCGCGTTCACAAGGTTCCTAAGCAAATCCGCCAGCAACGATTGTCTTCGATTCTGGCTTCACTGAATTTAACAAATTACAAGGATCGCTACCCAAGCCAATTGTCTGGTGGTCAAAAACAACGGGTTGCTTTGGGGAGAGGGATGGCGAAAAAGAGCCGAATCTTTCTATTAGATGAGCCATTATCAAACATTGATGTCCAGCTGCGAGAAAAGGCCCGTGACGAAATTCAGAAACTCAACGAGCAAAATGGGCAAACCATTATTTACGTGACCCATGACCAGCAGGAAGCAATGGCACTGGGGGATCGGATCGCCGTCATTAACGATGGCAAGATTCAGATGATTGATACGCCCGAAAATCTGTACCATAATCCGGCCAATTTATTTGTGGCTCAGTTCGTGGGCACACCCCAGATTAATGTGTTCAAGGTGACCTACTTTAATCACCAATTGTTAGATATAAGCGGCGCCGTTGTGGCCAACCTGGCTCCTTATCAGACGACTGATTTGCAAGAAGACACCGATTACTTAGTCGGAATTCGGCCTGAAAACGTGAGCCTGTCGGAAGATCCAACAGGGGCTGATTTTCCCGCTGAAGTTGAATCCGTTGTTGATTACGGTCGTTATAAGCAACTAACCCTCAAAGTGTTTGACCGCTTGGAAATCAAGTCGGTCGTGACCAGCTGGGATGCCGGGGTTGACCAGACGGTTTACGCTAAATTATCCCGCAAGGAACTGTTATTATTTGATGCCCAGAACCACGAACGGATTGAAGCCAATCAGAATTCAAAATATGAATTGGAGTGATCAAAAATGGTCTATAAAATTGTTCAAATTACCGATACGCATTTAACCCCGGAAGGCGGCCAGCCTGCCAATCATCAGCAGATTGATCCGGCTGATAAACTGCAGGACGTTTTTGACGACATTTATACGACTAACGTGGATCCCGACTTGATTGTGATCACCGGCGACCTGATTCATGAAGGCAAAGCAGCCGATTATCATCATTTAAGGCACATTTTGGCTCAGCAACAGGAACGACTGATGGCCCCAATTAAAGTGATTTTGGGGAATCATGACCGAACTCGGCCATTTTACGATGGTTATTTAAAGCGGCCGTATCGAAGCCGTTATTACTATAAGATTGTTGGCGCCGAATGGGATTTTTACTTTCTTGATACTAAATGCGGGGATTTAGAACAGGGCTATATTGACCAGGCGCAACTGGATTGGCTTCAGGATAAGTTGGCAAGGTCCGCTAAACCAGCATTGATTTTCATGCACCATCCGTTGCCGTGAGCGCCATTAAAAAACATGGCCTACAGCATTCTGCAGAATGGCGATGACTTGATGAACGTGATTCATGGCAGCAATGTCCAAGCCATTTTTTCCGGCCATGTTCATTTTGCGAATACTTACCAGATTGGGGATATTTTAAATGTCGTTGCGGATTCAACCGCTTATCATATCAACTGTTCCAATGCTCACGAACACTTTGTGACCGATGCGACTGCCTACAATGTGATTCATTTGGATGAGCAAGGCATCGGCGTTGAACAGCGACCGTTACGATTGGGGTCAACAACCATTAACCGATTCAAGATTCCAAACACGGGCTTCGTGGATCAGGCATTGATCATGAATGAAATTAATCGGGTGTTGAGTTAGAAAGCCTTTTTGGTGGTAATCGCCTCTTTTATCGTCTATGATGTTTGGGTGTTGATAGTTACATAAACCAACAACCGGAACATCACCACAACTTAGTGTCAAAATTGGGATCTCCGGTTGTGTTAAGCGTTTTGTCACGCTCACGGGGGGATGACGATGGAAGAAGAACAACAAATTGGGGCATACGAACGGTTATTAAGTGGTGCCTTATTAGCGATGGCCGCTGGGGCACTTGATTCCTATACTTATCTTGAGGACGGTGGCGTTTTTGCCGGATTGCAAACGGGTAACTTAATTCTGACCGGGCTGCGAATCGGCCGCGGAGAATACGGGGATATCTTACAGGCAGTCGTGTCACTGCTCATGTTCATGGTCGGCGTTGCAATCATCAGAACCGTTCAGTATCACTATCCGGTTGAACGGATTGTCAGACGGCGGGTGATTACGTTGGCATTTGAAATTTTGCTATTTATCGTCGTCAGCATTATTGCCGATCGGGTGTCCGAACTCGTAACGACTGGGATGCTGGCACTGGCTGCCGCCTCTCAACTTCAAGAGTTTCGAACACTGAAAAATGGGCCGTTTACGTCACTTATGATGACCGGAAACGTCCGTACTTTGGCTGAGAGTGTCCTTGATTTCTTTGCTCAAGACGACAAGCGGGCACTCAAAAAAGCCGGTGACATTTCAACCATCATCGGCTCGTTCTTTGTTGGTGCGTTATTAAATGGTTACTTGGTTCAGTACTTTCATGGCCAAACGATTCTCCTTGCAGCGGTGATTTTGCTGCTGGCGATCGTATTTGGAAAATAATCACGAGTTCAACTTGGAATAGAGGACCATGTCCCTGAATTGCCCATTATAAAAAGCATATTGCTTCAAAATAGCATCTTGATGAAATCCGCAGCGTTCAGCGACGTTGCGGCTTTTTTGATTTTCCACGTCTGCTAGAATTTCCAAACGGTTGATATTCAGGTCGTTAAAGGCAATGGTCGTCAACGCTGACACGGCGAGGTGCATGATCCCCTGTCCCTGAAAGCGGCGGGCTAACCAGTAGCCCATTTGGCAGCGAGAGTGCTCGTGAGCAAATTCGTGGAGATCAATCATCCCAGCTGGTTCCCCGTTGAATAGGATGATCGCAAACCAGAAATCACCCTTTGCCATTTTTTCAATCCCATACTGCAGAAAATTGATTTCGTCACTTGGTGAGAGAGTCGTTTTTGCCCAGGGCAGCCATTTGCCCAATTCATGGCGATCTTCGTCGATTAAAGCAAGGAGCTCGGCTGCGTTAGTCTTTTCTGGTAATTTGAATGCAATCTTATCGTTGATTTGGTTGATAAACATCGTTTGGCCTCCAATTTAGCTGTTAGAATAAGTATAGCCCAATCTTTTTGAAGATGACGGAGGAATTTAGATGTTCAAATTAGTTGGCAACGAAGAAAATAAACCCTTTATGGAAAAATACATGCGCAATCAGTTCCCGTTTTTGGGAGTAAAGACACCAGAGCGCAAGGCCCAATCGAAAGAACTTATTCGCCAATCAAAACAATTAGCGTTAACTGAATTGTTTGCGGAGATTGATCGTCTGTACCAGCTAGAGGAACGTGAATATCAGTACGTTGCAATTGATCTGGCTTATGCCAATGTTAATCGATTGGAATTCACCGATTTGAAAAAATTGACCGCTTATATTCAACTCAAATCCTGGTGGGATACCGTGGATGCCTGGCGGAAAATATTCGGGACATATGTGGTGAAACATCCAGCCGAGAAGGATGCCGTTTTTTACTTATTTTATGCTCATGATAATTTCTGGATGCGGCGAGTGGGAATTTTGCTCCAACTGTTGGAGAAGGAGACGTTAGACCCCCGGTTGCTCACTCAAGCGATCGAATATGATAGCAATACTGATGAGTTTTTTATCCAAAAGGCGATTGGTTGGGCATTACGAAATTACAGTAAGTATAATCCGGCGTGGGTGAAGGCGTTTATTGAAAGCCATTCCTTGTCTCAATTGGCGGTTAAAGAAGGGTCGAAGATTATCAACAAAAAATGAGTGAGGATTGAAAGAACGCTAAGGCGTCATAGCCAAAGTCAGCAGCACTTCCTGATAGGGATAGGACTACTGCAAAGGGTTTGATCTAATAGGATGCAAAAAGACCAACGAATAAACAAAACGCGTTCATCCATTGGTTCCTTTAAGAGTGATACCGGCTGTCAAAACTGGTTATTAATGCCTTGGCGTCATTCGCTTATTGCCATGACGGCGGTCACCCAACTCAAAGCCGGCAACCACAATAATAGCTGCGATGAGGAATGACAACAGGCCAGGTAATATGTTTGTGAAGCCAAAACTTGCCACGATTGATGCAAAAATCGTTCCCACTACAAGTGTCAAGAAACCAATTAACGTGATTTTCAAGTTCTCATCCATAAGATCGCTCCCCCGTACTATTAATTGTTAAGATCGCAAGCATTTCGCGGTAATATGGTGATTATTTGGAACCCATGAACGCAAATTGTTTGCGCTTTCTTTACACTTACATTGTAACGCATCTGCTGGTTAAAGACAGCAGTTTGCGGGTAAGTAATTAGCCAATTTTATGTTGCAATAACTTTAACCTTAGTTAGAATAACTGGACTAATTCAGAAATTTGTGAAACAATGGAGCAGTGCACTAGGTATATCAACTAGATAACAAAAAAGGGATGTGGCTCGCATTGAAGATTGCTAATCGTTAATTCAGAATTTGATACTATCACTGCTCATCAGCAGGGGTTATTCTGTGCGAATTAGTAATTTTGTGTGAACCAAATTCGGTGTCGTTTATTAAGGGTGACGTTTGTTAATGTCACACGGGTTAAGCTGACATTCTCGCAAAAATATCGATACAGAAGGCCTGCGACGGGATGATTCTCGTTTAGCGGACCTTTTGTTTAGCTGAATAATTGCCGTGATGAGCCTCTTAACAAATGAGGTGATCTTTAATGGGAACAATTAAAATTCATGACCTATCATTTAGATACGATGGCATGTCGAGCAATCTTTTTGATAAATTTAGTTTGAATATCGATGACAGTTGGAAGTTGGGATTAATCGGGCGAAATGGTCGGGGAAAGACGACTTTTTTGCGGCTTTTGTTGGGACAGCTGGCCTACCATGGTCAAATTAGCACCAACGTTGCCTTTACCTATTTTCCCCAACCAGTTCACGATCCTAGTCAAATGACGGCAACGGTCTTACTCAACATCGCTAAGATGGATTCGAGTGAACTTTGGCGGATTCAAATTGAAATGGATAAGTTACAACTGAGTGATAATGTCTTGGAGCGGCCATTTAACACCCTGAGCCCAGGTGAACGGACAAAAGCACTACTGGCAGTGATGTTCAGTGAGAGCGGGACGTTCAAGCTGATTGATGAGCCGACCAATCATTTGGATGTGGCCGCCAGGGATGTTGTGGCAGATTACTTGAAAGGCAAAACCGGCTTCATTGTTGTTAGCCATGACCGTTACTTTATCGACCAAGTTATTGACCACGTGTTATCAATTGACCGTGAAAAAATCCAGTTGTTTGATGGCAATTATGAAACCTGGCAGCGCGAATTTGACAAGACCAATGCCAGCGAGAAGGCTGAAAAGCAGCATTTACAGAGTGAAATCAAACGCTTGGATGTGACTGCCAACAAAATTAAGCAGTGGGCAGGCAACGCCGAAGCCAAAAAGTCGCAGCTGGCATACAAGTATCAAGGTCGGGTCATGATGGATAAAGGCTTTTTAGGTCACAAAGCCGCCAAAATCATGAAGCGCTCAAAAAATACCCTCAACCGAACTGAAATGGCGATTGACGAGAAGAAGACCTTATTGAAGAACATTGACGAAATGCCGCAGTTGACGTTGAATTATCAACCACCGTACCAGCAACACTTAATGTGAGTCACTGATTTACAGGTTGCCAGAAACGGGGTGACGTTAAATCAGCCAATTACGTTTGAGTTGAAATCGGGCCAACGACAGGTATTATTGGGCCCAAATGGCTATGGCAAGACAACTTTGATCAAAGCAATTCTGGGTGATACTGATCTAGTTATTAATGGAACGGTTAACTATCCGTCAAAGCTCAAAATTTCGTATTTAACCCAGAACTTTGAAGCATTAAGCGGGTCGATTGAAGCATATGCGGCAAGTTACAGTATTGAATTACCAAGCTTGCTGAATATGTTAAGAAAATTGGGCTTCGAGCGGTCGGTGTTCACGGCAGATCTTCGCGATTTGAGCATGGGCCAAAAACGAAAGGTGTCGCTGGCCAGATCGTTGTGTGAGTCCGCCAACCTGTATGTATGGGATGAACCGCTAAACTATCTGGACGTGATCACCCGTCAACAAGTTGAAGATTTAATTCTAAAGTATCAACCGCCAATGTTGGTGATTGACCATGATCGAAATTTTGTCAAGGCAATTGCCAATGTGCCGGTGATTGAGCTGAAACGACCGTGAGTGGGGAGGGCAACCTTGAAGCAACCCAAACGATTTCAAATAAAGCAAAAGGGATGGTCACAAAATGTTTAAACCTAAACGGTTAGTCCTCGCCCTCGCATTGATGGCGGGACTACTTGCAACAAGCCCGGTTAATGCCGAGTCGGTTCACAAAGAAGTTCACGGCAACACAACGACCACTGTTTCAACAACTTATTCAGCAAAGCTCAAGAACGCTGGGCCACAACAAGTTGTTACTAATAAAAGGGTTCGCTTGTATGGTGTTGTTAATGGGTTACCCAATTACGACTCCTATATCGCGGTTCCAAAGAATACGGTTTTAACCATCAAGTCAACATTACAGAATCGCCAAGGCTATGTGGTTAGTAAGGCGGGAAGCCAGGATGCTTATGAATTGCTCAACCCAGCAAAAGTGGTTTATTCAACCAAAGGGCTAAAAAACGATCGGCAGACCATCGCAAAGATGAAGGCAGCCTCGAAGAAATGGTCAAAGCGTATTTCTAAATCAGATATTAAAGCAATCCGGTATTATACGGATAAGGGGTATGGCAAGATTAATACGGTGCTGCGGACACCAAGTTTTAAGCCAACGAAGAAAGTAACAACCAGTATTCGCCGAATTAACGCAAGTATTAACAAATTTAACTTAACCAAGCCGTTGACGATTTATCGGGGGACGTCGCTAGTTGGCCTGAGGAAATCATTGGTAAACCGGTCGATCAAAGTTGGCCGCCGTTACCAGGACCCAGCTTATTCATCCTGCACGTTGAGCCAGATGATCGCGTTGGGCTTCTCAAATCAACACGTGATTTTAAAAATCAACTTGCCGGCTGGCAAACACGGCGCTTACATTGACCCCATTTCAACCAATGTTGGCGAGAAGGAATATTTGTTAAAGCCCGGCACCAAGATGATTGTCACAAAGGTTCAAAAGGGTAAATCAACAACCAAAACGGTGACGAAGGTTAAACAAAAGGGTAAAAAGGCCAAGAGCCAGACGACCAACACGAAGATCAACTACACGATGGTGACGTTGAATTTGGCAAAATAGTTCAAAATCATTCTTAATGAAATAATAGCGTGGCACGAATAATTAACGGGTTCCCCAGTTCAATCCAGCGTTTGGATTGATTGAGGAACCCGTTTTTGGTGAAGCTAAGATCAGCCGTTGCTTACCATTTTTGTTCGGTATACGCCATTCCCCAGAAATGAAGTTCGTAGTAACTGCTGCGGACAAACGCGGTCACCATGGCTTGGCGCTCAGCCGGTTCGGCCTTTTCGCCGAGTTGATCGACGATTGAAATCATCGTGTTGGTCGCATCCGTAAACTCAGGGCTGTCATAAGTTTCGATGAATTCTTGGTAAATTTTCATCGGCGAACCGTTCTTAATGAGTTGCTTGCCGAGATCATTATAAAGCCAGTAACATGGCAGCAGGGCCGCACATGCTCGCCGGGGTGAACCGACATATAATTCGTGATACATGTGGCTCACATAGTTGTAAGCGTTAGGTGCCATGGGTGTTTGGCGGATTTCTGTTGGGGTGATTGCGAGTTGCTGAAAGAATTCAGTGCGAACATCCTTTTCAGAATCGTTCAAGCCAGTGGCACCGGCATATAAGAATTTCTTGATCGATGGATCTTTGATTTGATCGGCAATTTTACCGTGAAGGGTTGAAAAGTTCTGCAGGTAATAGCGGTCCTGCTTGAGGTAGTAACGGAATTCTTCCATTGGCAGTTGACCGGTTGATAATTCTTTGATGAATGGATGATTGAAGCTGGCTTGCCAAAGCGGTTCAGCTTTTTGTTTCATTTGATCGGTGATTGTTGGCATTGTGATGATAACTCCTTTAACTTGGCAAATTTTGACTGTGGTTATTTTAGCATGAAATGATTGCGAAGGAACGACACAAATATTTGTGAATTAAAGAGCATATCAATTGCTATTGGAATTTCTGGTCTGTAGAATTGACTTGTAATGACAATTAGAAGGGGAGCGTTTGTGATGGATCGATTGAAAGATAAGGTTGCATTGATTACTGGTGGCGTTGCTGGAATTGGTTTAGGCATTGCTGAGTGTTACGTTCGGGAGGGAGCCAAGGTTGTTTTGACCGCCAACCATAACGTTGAAGGCGGCAAGAAAGCCGTTGAAAAGTTTGGCGACGACAAATCACTCTTTGTTCAGCAAAATGTTGCTGATGAAAAATCTTGGCAGGATACCGTTACCAAAACCATCGATAAATTTGGTAAGCTGGATATTCTGGTCAACAATGCGGGTGTTGGTGGGGTTAATGGCCCACTCGATGAGTTGAAGCTTGAAGACTGGCAACAAGTGATTGATATTAATTTAACTGGGAATTTCCTTGGTGAGAAGTATGCGATCAAAGCCATGAAGAAATATACCAACGGCAAGGGTTCGATTATTAATATTTCATCAGTTGCCGGCTTAGTTGGTCTGCCAATGAGCCCAGCTTATTCAGCAAGTAAGGGTGGTACACGTTTGTTAACCCATGCCACAGCACTATCGTTGGCTCAACAGAAACTCGATATCCGAGTCAACAATGTGCACCCTGGCTGGATTGCAACGGATATTGTACCAAAGGAATATGAAAAGCAAATTGTTAGCACCATTCCAGTAGGGCACATGGGCGAACCGGTTGATATCGGTGAAGTCTGTGTCTACCTTGGCAGCGATGAATCGAAGTTTGCTAACGGCGCCGATTTTGTGATTGATGGCGCGCAAAGAGCATAAAGTGCGAAGAGTGCGAACCCAAGCGGTTAGAAGCCGGAGCATAAGTCGCTTTCAACAGGAATCCCCTGGTCTTGGGGATTTTTGTTGAAAGTGCTTATGTGCAGGCTTCTGCTTGGGTGAGCACGTTTCCACTATGATGCCAAGAAACCTAACCATCGTTCAAATCCAAAATTATTAAAAGAATCTACAGGAGTAAAAGTAAACAAAAACAGTCATGACGGGTAAAAACCATGTCGTGACTGTTTTTGTTTAAATTAAAGAAGATAACAGTTTGCAATAACCAATGGGTTAAAAGATAGATTTGGCTCGTTTAATTAATTGGTTCAAAAGAGTGGTGGTAACACTACCAACAATTTCACCGTGTCTGGCAATATAATCAAAATTTGGAAAGTAATGACTGGTCTCTGAATACCACTATCATTGGGCGTCTAACGAGTCCATTCCCGGATCATGGCCGATTTATTCGTGGCCGGGGTGGAGATTAGCTGCTATAAAAATGATGCAGGGGTTACCAGTTTACTTGCTCCTTCCCAACAGGAGACTCAAGTCCATAATTACCAACATCTTTAAGTTCAGCGTCAAAATCGATATCATCATATCCACCGTCTAACCAAGGATAATCTTTGTTTGTCAATGTTAGCACGCCTCCCTCTGGTAATTACAAATATATATTCAACGTTAGAAATTTATAATTAAATACGTTTTGAATAATGACTTTGCCTAATAAATATTTAATGATTGAAGTTACATTAATGCAAACAGATATACAGAAACAATGTGAAACCAACTTCACATTCAATCAATAACTTGCTATAATATAATGTGAAATGAACTTCACAGCAGATAGGGGGATGCCGATCATCTTTGTAGATAATAATGTGTCAGAGCACCGCAAACAGTTGGGGTTAACCCAAGCACAACTGGCGGCCGCTGTTGGGGTGACCCGGCGAACAATCATTTCTTTGGAAAAGGGAAAGTGTACCCCCTCGTTGCTCCTGGCTCTGCAGCTTGCTCTGAAGTTAAAGGTTAATATTAATGACTTATTTTGGTTGGGAGGCTCCGCAAATGAAAAAAGTGATCATTGAACAAATTGGCAATATTATCATGGTTATCCTTGCGACCTGTACAATGATGTACACGGTGAGTCATTCGTATTGGACTACCACCGGAGAATCGTCATTTCAATTTGGTGTTTATGGAATTATGCTGCTAGTATGGTTAATTATTTTTGGTATTATAAGAGTTATTTTAGCGAGACAAGATCCGTCATTTAACCCTAATCGGGGTGAACTGAGCGCCGCAGACGAACGGGAAAAAGCAATTTCTCAACAGGCATTGCGGTGGACTTATCACGTAATGATTACGTTATTGCTGATTGAACTGATTGTCATTCCAATTCTAAGCGTTGGTATGGGTGCTCACCCGGTGTTGTTTGCCCTTGGAGGAGCACTCATCATCAGTTTTATGGCCTACTTAAGCGGTTGGCTTTACTTTGATGCTAAAGAATAGCTAGAATCTTCGATATCGAAATGAGAAACTAAAGAAAGGAACGACCAAATAATGAATAAATCCCTTGGGTTAACCATTCTATTTTGGCTGAACTTTCTGGTTAGCCCAACTGTTGCGTATGTCATGAATGGGATGACCTTCTTTAAGTTGTTTGATTTGGGAACGTTACCGTTTGTCAGCCCAAATCTAATGCCTTGGCTGATGATTGTTACGTTTATTTGGATAATGGTTGCCAGCTATGTTTGGGTTGGTATTTTGACTCAAAAAGAATTTATCCATCAATCAGTTTTCAATAATCGAATTAACAAGATTACTGTCGTATTAGGGATCTTCGAAATTATTTTGCTCATGATTGGTAATGGTTTGAGAGTCATGACGAAAGCCTTCCCTGTGAATGATATTGCTGCAATTACCGCATTACCATTATTACTTTGGCTAAATTATCAATTTTGGCAATCAACTAATCAAAATTGGGTATGGATTGGCTTGTTAATTCAAAGCCTCTGCATTTGTCTTTTTATGCAAGGATTCTATAGTTCGGTTTGGTAATTAGTTTAAGGTTCTGGAACGCTCATTTCCCGATCAATGGTTGATCGCCCAGTTGAGTAGTCAAATTGAACTTTTGGTTGTACATTAAACAGGTAAACGTTGAAGTTGAGTGATTTGTCGGTGCTGATTGCCTCTAAGTGAATTCCCCGGGCCATTAGGTCATTGTCCCTGAAAATTGGTTTGGAAAAGAAGATGACCCGTTTACCATCTTTAAGGGCTTCCCGGATTTTCTGCTCGAAAATGGTTTGGACTCGTTGATTGGAAAAGGCGGTTTGGGTAAATAAGTTTTTCGGATTATTTTGATCCCCCGATTGGTCACTGGGGTTATAGGTGCCATTTGCGCTAATCCCTTTAGAAATCGAATAGGCAATTAAGTGTCCCCGATTGATAATGGGCTCGCGGTCGACAAATTTTTGGTGCCAAGCAGTCGGTTCAACGTACTGGCGAACGCGATTTTCATCTGAAGCCAAATTGTGGGGTTCTAAATAGGCCAGGTTTCCTTTGCTGGTCCGATTGAAGCGATCTAAATTTGAATAAACGACATGATTTGATTGCCACTTGGTAGGATTCAGGTTGGCCTTATTACGGTTTACGTAAATATAGCTTTGCTCGCCTGAATGGTAGTTGAGCTTGGCTAGTTCATTATTGGAATCGACGCTTTTGGTCTGGTTGAATACTGTTTGAGAAATGTTTTGAATAAATGATTGAATGTCGCTTGGCTGGCCGCCGGAAAATAACCAGCCACCAACTAAAATGATAATTGCAATGATTAAGCTGGAAAATGTGTATGATTGACGATGCTTGCGTCTACGTTTACTCATGATTTCACCCTCGATTATAGTTGTAACGTCCGCTATTGAGGATAGCAGATTACGGAGGGGAACGGCAAGGGGTTCATTAATTGAATTTAGTAAAGGGCTTGTAATTTTGAGATTAGGAGTTATTATAAAAGTACATTTAACTTTAAACTAATAAAGGTTAAATGTACTTTTATAATGAGGAAGATGAACAAGAATGCAAAGCTTATTACATGAACATGGTAACATTGTTAGCCGAGCAATTGGCTTGGCTTTTAGCCCGAAGCAAATTTATCGGGCAATTTTTAAAATGAGTAGGGGAAGAACTTTCTACCTATTCCTGTTACTTTTACTTCAGGTGGTTTCGTTTTTCCTATATTTTGCCAACGGAACTTTTTCATTGAAACCCGATACGTCTGTCACAGGCATATTTGGCTTACTTGCTGGAATTACTGGCATTATCAGCGTTGTTATTTGTGCAGATGGCGAGATTACCAACTATTTTTGGGGGATTCTCAATAATATTACTTACATTTATGTTTCATTTGCGAACAACTTGTATGGCGAGGTTTATTTGAACTTATACTTTTTCATTCTTCAATTTATTGGTATTTATGAGTGGACAGCTAAAAACATCCAAACTGATTCTGACAGAAAAGATGTTGTTCAAGTTAAAGAACTGACAAAATGGGGATGGGCAACCTTAGTAGTTCTGGTATTGATTGGTTGGTTTGCTTTGGGATCGTTCTTAAAACAAGTGCCATTCTTATCGAGTACCTTAGATCCTCATCCTTGGATTGATTCGATTAGTGTTGTCGTTCAAGTGTTTGCTCAATTATTAATGGTTCTCAGATATGGTTCCAGCCAGTGGTTACTGTGGATTATTGGTAACGTTGCTGAACTTGTTCTTTGGACAATTAACTTTAACCCAATCATAATTGCACTTTGGCTTGCCTACCTCATCAATTCACTTTATGGCTATTACGTGTGGACATCCAAACTTCAGAAAGAAGTGAAGGCTTAAATGAGTTACCATTTTGACAATCAGGGGAAACGGTCACAATTTAAGGTTGACAAGACTGGCAGTTCAAATTTGGAAGTGAATGATGAGTTTTACGGAAAGGCTCAGGCAATCGATCCTCAATTAAAACGTCAAAGGATCCCGATTTTGTCAGCGACTTATTCACACATTGGCAATCAAGGCTCACGGAAAAATGTTGACGTAGATAGGTTGCCTAGATTATCAAGAAATGATGTTTTGGTATTAGATCTAGGTAGGCACTGTGTTGGTCATTTTAATTGTCAATTGATAACAACTGGTTCCCATCCGGATGCACCAGCTGGTTTGAATGTTCGCTTTTGTGAAACGGAGAAGGAATTGTCTGCAAGCAAGGACTATGAGGGTTGGTTGCCAAAGGGATGGATTCAAGAGGATGCCGTTAGAATCCTAAAGTTCCCGTGGAAAAAAGAATTTGAACGCGTTGCCTGCCGGTATATCAAAATTTCAATCATTGATACTTCTCAAAAATATCAATTAGTACTCAAAAATCCAGACTTTGTTTCTGAAAGTTCTGCTGGTGAACTTAACGTAAATAATGAGTTTTGTACAAACGACTCACAACTAAAGCAAATTGACGAGTTGTCGTTAGCCACATTGCACAGCTGTATGCAGACGGTCTTTGAAGACGGTCCTAAACGTGATCGACGTTTGTGGATTGGCGATTTTCGGATTCAATCATTAACTGATGAAGTAACGTTCGAAAATTTCGACATTATTAAACGGTGCCTATATTTATTTGCAAGTACGGCTAATCGCAGAACCGGTTCTCTATGTGCGGATATTTTTTCGGATGGGATAGAGACACCCGATGATTTGGAAATGGGAGACTATACGTTACTGTTTGTCGATGTGTTAGCAAATTATTTTGGGGAGACTAAAGATAAAGAAACGTTGATGGGCCTTTATGAAACTGCGAAACGAGCGGTTCAGTACGGCTTGAATCAAATTGATCCTAGCGGAATCCCGAATAGTGACTTAGTTCAGACAGTTTTCTTAGATTGGTTAGCAGACGCCAATGTTTCCAAGGAAGCAGCAACCCTTGGGATCATAATTTTTGCCTTAAATCGGTTGATATATTTGGCTGAGATTGTGGAGGATCCACAAATCCCTGAACTTAGGCAGATCCAGACAAAATTGACTAGCCTTGCACGTGACCTGTATTTTGATCAGCAGAAGGGCTTGTTTGTCAGTGGCAAAAATAGTCAGATAAACTGGCCTAGCCAAATTTGGCTTGTGAGAGCGAATGTGTTTACCAAAAAGCAAAATCAGCAACTACTAAGGCGTGCCTTGGATAAACTGCCAATGACTTTCTTTGTATCGCCCTATTTGTATGGTGAACTCTGCTTAACTTTATGTGAAAATGATTTAGTTGATTTGGCAGTTAGACTAATCAAAGCATATTGGGGAAAGATGATTGCAGCAGGTGCCCAAACATCCTGGGAAGTTTTTTCAATTCAAGATGCTGAATATTCTCCGTATGGTGTTAATAGCACGCTGGTTCATAGTTATTGTCATGGCTGGGGATGTGTGCCAGCTTATATTTTTCGAAAATATTTGAAGGCTGATGGAAAATAAAGTGATTAATTAATAAGGCCATCTGATCGGAATTCATTCTCAGAATTTCAATCGGATGGCCTTATTAAGTTATACGAAGTCGTTGATCAAAGGTTAAATCGCGGAAACTGCACTCATAATAAATCAAAATAACCATCGTTAAAATGGTTCGCGAACCTCTAACGTTTGAGTGGATTTAGCTGTCCTCATCTTGAGTTGCCAACTGTCGGGTTATTGTCGTGACGCTGTCGTGGTATGATTTTACCAAGTACACTATGGTTTAAGTGAATCATGAATGATTCAAAACCAATAGTAAGGAGGAACAGAACGGTAGATCGAGCTAGCCGAAAAACCATTCTGAAATCAAAATGATGACTAATAACAAAATTGCATATTTACGAAAACAGCATGGTTGGACTCAAGAACATTTAGCAGAAGTGAGCCAGGTTAATCCCAGAACAATTCAACGCCTAGAAGCTGGGGAAGATGCCAGTTTAGAAACGTTACGTTTGGTTGCTAATGCATTGGGTGTTCAAATTGGTGATTTATTTGAAACGATATCAGACTCGGATAAGGGTGAACAAATTAAGATATTTGACAAACAGAAGGCTGACCAAACCCACACATGGCTGGTAATGCATCAATTTTATCGCTTGTGCCTGATTATTGGATTTGTAGTATTAATGTTGATCTTGATTAGCCTAGTGTCATTAACGGATAGTGATAGGATATTAGAGATTGCTGGCATCAGTTGGCTAATTTTGTGGCCAATTGGGTTAGGAGCAATTAAAGTATTTCAGACGACGTGGATGGAACCACGGTTATCGCGCAAATATCCATTGGCGGAAAACTTGAATCCTGCTTATAATCCGGATCGGGAACGGACAACCGAGAAGCATTCTGGGTTATGGATTGCTGGTATCGTCATTCTTGTGATTTTGATTATCTCAGTTATTTGGGCGGCTTTTAACTTTTATCTGCTAAAGTTCGTCGGAATTTGAGAGGGAGTTCTCAAACTATTGTCCTAGCTATGTGTAAGAATTACAAATGATTTGAAAACCAGTCATGTAATGCAAACCAGCCACTTATGAACAGTTTAAAGTTCTGGTGGCTGTTTTGAGTTATGCTCGAGATCCAATAAATTAAAATATTTAGTTTTATACTGCGATAAAAAAATACTTCGATGCAATTTCAATCAAATAGCAAAGCTAATTGATTGAAATTTAAAATGGGGGCACTTGAACTTTGAATTAGCTATATAGATTGCTGAGAATTATAGGATTTACAGATTTAACATTAAAAGCACCACTTTTGATCGGAAATAACCGCCGCTTTAATTTCCTTACTTGATCTATTAAACGGGAAATATGATTGTCAATAAATTATTTTAAACTTGGTAGTGTATTTCATTTTAACTGGGGTTATGCTATTAGCACAGGACGTCCAAGTACAACAATGGAGTGTGTAAAAGTGAATATTGAACATATGACAGAAACGAAAGTCGTTTATTTTAGACGAATAGGGGCTTATGGTGTTGAAAATAGAAAGTTAATGGATTCATTTAAACAATGGATTAAATCAGAACGACTATTTCAAGAATCGACTATACTTGGCATAGCTCTGGATAATCCACAAAATGTTTCTAGTGTTAACTGTAGATATGATACTTGTCTAATTACCGATAGGGGACATTTTAAAAATGACCGAATCAAACAAAGAGTATTAACAGCCGGGAACTATGCTGTTTTCCAAATAGCGCACATTGAAACAGCAATTAACGAATTCTATCAAAAGATGGAACGGATTATCTGCGAGGAAAGGCTTAGCACTATCAATAAACCAATTATTGAACGGTATCAGCAAAAATTAGTAAAGATGGGATACTGTGAAATATTAATCCCAGTAGAATAGGAAATTTATTGTTATAAAACGCGGCTTTTTTGATACTGTGTGAATGCGCTGATCTAATTAACTTTAGAAACCTAATTCATCATTTCTTTGTTGAGCAATCATTTATTAATGAACGCTTGTGTGCTCAAAGTGGCTTTTCTTGTTGAATCCCGTGATGGTAAAATGTTTAGTTTGCAAAACATTCACGATGTGATTAATCCAAAAGTGGTTCTGTATAATTAAGAGTAAGTAACCAATCAGATTAGTAATTCCTAGTAATGATAGTAACAAGAAACATATGTTAAATGAATTAAATTGATCATTTGAAATAAATCAAGTCGCTTTATTTCCTGACAAGGAAAATGTGCACAGTACACTAAAAACAAATTTTTAATGTAGACTGTTTAAAGGATCTTAAGGCATACTCTAATATTTAATTATTTCTTCCTAACTTAAACCACGATCAATTATTGCTCCAGGGTCAATTGGTTGTATTCTTGTTGAGGACCGTTCGCCCCCTACCACATAACACAAAACAGCCACTGACAAACAAAGCCGTTTATCAGTGGCTGTTTTGAGTTATGTTCCGGGGTCAATGGTTGGAGCCTTCGATTCCATATTCTTGTTGAGGACCGCTCCGACGCAACTGACGCTAACATCTAAGAATCCGCCAACCAAAATCCAAAACCGGGATTTCAGTTGGCGGACCCTTAGATAACCGCGTCAAACCGTTGCTCGTCGCTCACTTCTTTTTAAGGCAAGTCATTACCCGCAGCAAAGTACAAATCGTACCACTCCTGCTTCGTCAATTCGACATCAGCACCAGCAGCACTATCCTTGATATGGTCAGGATTCATTGTGCCTAACAATACTTGAATGTGAGCCGGATGACGGAGAATCCAGGCTACCGCGATGGCATTCTTTGAAACGCCATACTTGTCAGCTAATTCAGCCAACTTATCGTTTAGTTTGCCATACTTAGGATCATTGATATACATACCATCAAACAAGCCATAATTAAATGGTGACCAAGCTTGGATAGTCATGTGTTTGCGGCGTGAATATTCGATGATTTGATCGTTATGATCATTACTATCATCACCGGCCTTGTTAACATGGAGGCCAGCCTTGATCATGCCGGAATGAACCACGTTAAATTGCAGTTGGTTAATGATTAGTCGTTGGTTAACCCATGATTGAACCATTTCGACTTGTTCAGGATCAAAGTTGGAAACCCCAAAGTGACGAACTTTACCTTCACGCTGAAGAGTATCAAAGGCGTCCGCAACTTCATCTTCTTCCATCAATGGATCTGGTCGGTGGAGCAAGAATGAATCCAGGTAATCGACGCCCATTCGTTCCAGAATCCCATCAACCGCTTCGATTAAGTGTTGCTTTGAAAAGTCATAGCGAGCCCCGAATACTAAGCCATCGTGGCTGCGGCTGGGATCAAGGACGATTCCACCCTTTGACTGGATAAATAGTTTATCCCGAGAAATGCCAGAAGCTTTTAAGGCTTCCTTAAACTTCTTTTCTGAACCGCCTTCACCATAGATGTTGGCTGAATCAATGTAGTTAATCCCAGTATCCACAGCAGTTTGCAGCGTTTTTGCGGCGGCATTTGTATCCATGCCAGCCATCCGCATGATTCCTAACGCAACTGCAGATGCTTCGAAGTTGGTGTTACCAATTTTTAATGTCTTCATTTCCATCCTCCTTCATTAATTACCTTCAATTATAAGCCATTAAAATCAACATGCCAAAGATTGAAAAGTTTGAATATGGTATAATCGCCTTACCAAAATGAGAAGCGAGGAAATTAATTGAGCGAGAGTACGATTACTGAATTAATTAATCAATATGGCTATTGGGGAATTGCGTTCCTAATTGCCTTCGAAAATATTTTTCCGCCGATCCCTTCTGAAGTGGTGTTGGTGTTCACTGGTTATTTAACGATCTCAAGTAAGCTGACCATTTTGGGGTCGATTTTGGCAGCAACTGCTGGGGCTTACCTTGGGGCAGTCGCCCTATATGGGGTTGGCCGATTATTGAGTGTTGAACAGCTGGAGCGGCTGGTATCTGGGAAAATCGGCAAAATTTTACGGTTGAAGCCCGCAGACATTGCGAAAGCCGGTCATTATTTCAACAAGCATGGGGCTGTTGCTATTTTAATCGGTCGATGCATTCCAGTCGTCCGGAGCTTGATTTCAATTCCGGCAGGGATGACTGGCTATTCGTTTGGCAAGTTCAGTGGTTTAACCATTATTGGGACATTGCTTTGGAATACGGTGCTAATCCTCGTTGGTCACTTTGCTGGGCAAGCTTGGGAACAGATGCTTGGGCAACTAGATCAATGGTTGATGGTGATTCTGGTCGTCGTGGTGGTCATTGTAGCTTGCTACGTTTATTATAAATTTTCAACGAAAAATAGGGATGAACAGTGAATTTGGACCTGTGGGCGATTGCCTGGGGGCCTTTTTTGTTGCGTGATGCAGGGCATTCTAAGGCAGAAGTTTCTTTTCTATGTAAATTAGGACTGTGGTGCAAAGGAGGAACTTGTAGTTATGCGGTTTCTTGTTGGATAGATTAGTAGTGCTCCGCAAAGCAATAACCTGCACATAAGCACTTATGTCACATAGTAGAATCATGCTCCGCAAAGCAGAAACCTGCACCTAAGCCTCTTCAACCAAAAATCCAAAACCAGGATTTATGATTGAAGACACTTAGGCTCCGGTTTCTAACCGCTTTGCTGCGCACACTTTAAAATTCTTCAAACTTTTCTCAAATATTCTCTAAACTTTCACAAGTGAGCAGCTTGACTTTGTTATACTTATTATAAGTATTTTTTAGACGAAACAGATTCCCACCTATAAGGAGGAACCCGATGAAATGGTATAGTCAAAGCACAAAGTCAGTTTTGGAAACCCTTGAAACTAGCCGAATTTCTGGCTTGAGTGAACCAAAAGCACAACTTCGCCAACAGGAATATGGACCCAATCGGCTTCAGTCAGCCAAGAAAGAGCCCGCTTGGAAAATGTTCTTGAAAAGTTTTAAGGAGCCATTAATTATTATTCTGCTGGTTGCGACGGGATTAGCCCTTGCCAGTGCAATGTACGATTTTAACGTGACCGGTGACCACAAGCATGCCATGGCTTCCGTTTATGAAGCAGTTGCAATTTTGCTAATTGTGGTGATTAATAGTGGCCTGACCTTTCACCAAACCCGCTCCGCCCAAAAATCGCTTGAAGCGCTCTCCAACATGCGCCAGCATCACATGCACGTTCTTCGGGACAGCAACTGGATTTCGGTGGCAGCCAGTGATTTGGTTCCTGGCGATATCGTCAGTGTGAAATCTGGTGACTTCATTGACGGCGACTTACGGTGGCTAAAGACCGCTGAATTGCAGATTAACGAGTCACATTTGACTGGTGAATCTGATGCCATCAGCAAGGATACCGAAGCTGTTTCCGAAGATACCGAGCTGGGGGATCGCACTAACATGGGGTATTCCGGCTCAATGGTCGTTAACGGAAACGGAATTGGCGTGGTGGTCGCGACGGGGATGGACACTGAACTGGGTCGAATTTCAAATTTAATGCAGGATATCGACGACCAGAAAACGCCGATCGAAAAATCAGTCCACGGGTTAAGCAAGAAATTGATGATCATTGCCGGGCTGATTATTCTCCTGACAATCGGCTACGATATTGTCAAGCAACTGTTGCAAGTCGGCAATGTGTCACTGGAAAGCTTAGCCGGAATTTCTTCCACTTCGATTGCCATTGCAGTGGCCTCGATCCCTGATGCCATGCCAGTGGTCCTTTCAATTGTGCTGACAATTGGGGCCAAAATGATGGCCGACCAGAAAGGGTTGGTAAAGTCATTGAGTAGTGTAGAAACCCTGGGGTCAACGACCTATATTGCCTCTGATAAGACGGGAACGTTAACTAAAAATGAGATGACTGTCACTCGTTTCTGGGCAAATGGCGAAGTGTATGACGTTGAGGGAAATGGTTACACGCCGGTTGGTGACATCATCCGTACCGATGGGAAGCCGGTTAACCCCAAGGACTACCAGCGCTTTTTGGAAGTGGCAGTCTTAAATAATGAAGCAGAAATTAAACCCGATGATAAACAGAACTGGCGGCCATTTGGGAATCCCACTGATGTATCATTAGTCGTGTTGGGTGCCAAACAGGGCGTGAAGCGTGATGCCTTGTTAGAAGAACGCGGCAACCATGACATTGATATCATCAGAATTCTGCCGTTTGACAGCACTCGAAAAATGATGACCGTCGTGATTAAAGAGAATGGTAAATACTATAGTTTAACCAAGGGCGCCCCGGACGTGATTAAAGATCGAACCGCTTCAGCTATGCTTGATGATCAAGTGGTCGACATTGGCGAAGTTGCAGCTGATATTGAGAACACCATGCTGGCGTTTGCTAACAACGCCCTGCGGACAATTTCACTTACTCAACGGGAGGTCACCCGAGATCAAGCATTGAATGCCCCAAGCGAAGAACTTGAGCGTGATCTGTGCTTCTTAGGATTAGTGGGAATTATTGATCCACCGCGTGAGGAAGTGCGAGCATCGGTTAAGAAATTAACCGATGCCGCTGTGAATGTGGTGATGATTACCGGTGACCATGCCGCGACCGCTAAAGCAATTGCCAAGCAGTTAGGGATTATCAAATCAAAGACTGCCCGGGTGATTACTGGAAAAGAACTGGAGACAATGGACGATGCCCAACTCGCCGAAGCTGTCTTGACCACTCGAGTTTATGCCCGAGTGACCCCAGCCCATAAACAGCGCATTATCAAACAGCTTCAGCAGCACAAACAGGTGGTGGCCATGACCGGCGACGGGATTAATGACGCCCCAGCATTGAAAGCCGCTGATATCGGAATCGCAATGGGGATTAATGGGACGGAAGTGACTAAAGATGCTGCTGATTTGATTTTATTAGATGACAAATTTACAACCATCGAGAAATCAGTAGAATCTGGGCGAACCATTTTTGCCAATATTTTGAATTTTATGCGGCATGAATTAACCACCAATGTGGCTGAAGTACTCTCGCTGTTATTGGGAGTCTTCCTGATTACGGCACCAATTGGTCACATTACCGAAGTGACCCCAACGCTGACCGCACTGATGGTCCTGTGGGTGAACATGATTAGTGATTCGCTGCCATCATTTGCGTTAGGATACGATGAGGCAGAGGCCGATGTGATGAAACAACAACCCCGAGATACTAACCAATCAATTTTGGCCAATGGGATGCTCAGCCGAGTGCTGATCCGCGGTGGGGTAATGGGTGGTGCCGTGTTTATCGCCTTCATTTGGGCAGCCAATCAAGGCTTTTCAATTGCCCAAAGTCAGACGATCGCCTTCCTGACCTTGGTATTCGGACAACTCTGGCACGTGTATGATGCTAGAAGTACGAAGACGCTGTTTGACCGGAATCCATTTACCAACTCCCGGTTAACCCTTGCGGTTGGTTTTGCCGCAACCTCGTCTGTATTGGTCACATTGATTCCGTTCTTTAATCAAGTGATGGGAACGGCCTCATTATCAATGGGCCTCTACGTTGGCATTATTATCCTGTCAGCCTTGCCAACATTTATCCTGTCTGGGATCAAAAAATTGATCTGGCGAATGCGTGAAGGGCAGAATGATGATGTCGTTGAATATGATTAATGAGCGTTAAGAAGAAACTGGGATTCGATCATCTGATCTCGGGGATTAAGTGAAAACAAGCAGTGCATCTGGTTTTGGATGCACTGCTTGTTTTGCGTAAATGGTGGGGATTAGCCGCTTATCGTAAGTTTCGTCAAAAAAGTAGTGAGCTAAGCTGGCTTGGCTTGCTCACTTATTTGGTGACTTTGATGATTTTGATTTGGTAAGTCAACCCAGGTGCAGAAACTTGTACTGCATCACCTGAATGATGGTTTAACAACGCAGCCCCAATCGGCGACGCAATTGAAATCTTGTTGTGTTCGATGTCAACTTCGGGGGTACCGACGATTTCATAAGTATCCGTTGAGTGGTCGTCCATGAACTCAAGAGTCACAGTTTTACCAATTTCAACCGTGTCGTTGTCGGTAGGGGTATAAATCTTTGCGTATTGAAGTTGCTTCTTGAGAAATCGCATTCGACTCTCCAAATGACGAAGATCCCGTTTAGCAGCACTGTACTCGGCGTTTTCCGACAAGTCGCCGAGTGCCCGGGCCGCCGCCAGTATTTTGATTTTATTCGGCCGGGCTTCTTCCAAATCGCGAATTTCGGATTTGATGTGTTCATAGCCGGCCTTGGTGATTTTATTAAAATGTTCGTCCAACGTTAAGCCCCCCTGTTACTCCTTAAGTATACAATATAACGGCTCATAACTAATAGAAATGTTGCAATAGGATTGTTAATCTTGATGAATTCACTTATTATATAATTAGATTATATTATGGTTATGAGTGGGAGATCATTATGAAGAAATTTCGATTGGTAGTTTGTGTATTAGCAACAATGATGTTTGCAACGGCGGGGTGCTCCAGCAACAGTGCGAGTCATGACACGAAACCAAAGATCACTTCCAAGACCCGAGACAAGATTTCCGAGTACGAAGGGGTTATCAAAACAGCGCGCAATTTGAATGAAAGCGGCAATTATAAGGCCTCTAACAAGGCCCTCAATGGGATCCGGATCGCGGACTTGAGCGATCACGGCTTTGGTTCATTGAAGACTGAGTACTTCCAGTTGCAGAAAAGCAACGATGCATTTTTGCTGAAGAAGGCTAAGAAACAGAATCAAACCAGTAATGCGACTAATAGTAATGGCGGGACAACTAATTTAAGTACCAACAGCAGTTTTTCAAGTTATCCAAAGTTTGCTGGCGATTATGAATTCTATAATTACGATCCTGATCGGCTTCAAAGTGATTTGGTGATTGATTCTGACGGAACGGTTCTTCAGGAAAATACAGATGGGACCAGTTTCCATGGGATTGCCACTATTTCAGGATACAGCCAAGGCGGTATTCTATCATATGATGTCACGACTGATACGAATAAAACCAAAAGTATTAATTCAAATGTCAAGGTCACAGTCACTTGGAGCAATGGCCAAAACGAAACGTATTATGGTTACACATCATATGACGGCAATTCCGTGCTGACTGATGGCAAATCGTACGATGGGGACTTAGTCAATGAAGTTTGGGTTAAGTACTAGTATTCTTGCCGTAGCTGGGATCGTTATGTTAGCTGGGTGTTCCGCCCATCAGCCAAACGACCATCATTCTGACTCAAAAGTAGGTCGGGTGGCCAGCAGTTCGACAAAGGTGCCACCAAAAAAGGCGACTGGAAGTTCAGCCAGCACGGTTAAGTCTGCCAAGGTAACCAAGGCCGTTCGGGCAACAGTGCAACAGGCTTCTGGAACAACGGCGGTCTACGTGGCATCTGCCAATCACCCATTAGCAACTGGGATTGCGGTCAATCGGCGGCAACGGTCTGCCAGTGTCATTAAAGTTTTTATCATGATCGAAGCCATGAGGAGGGTGAAAGCTGGGGCACTGAATTTGAAGCAAGCAGTGGCAATCCCCGCCCATGATCAGGTTGGCGGGACCGGTGTGTTAGCCCAGCGCGGGACCAATCAGCAGACAATCGGGCAATTACTTGAATTGATGATCAAAGTCAGTGACAATACAGCCACCAATGTGTTAATTGATCAGTTGGGTGGCCTTTCCAAGATTAACCGGACAATTGAGAATCTTGGCTGTCATCACACTAAATTGCAGCGAAAAATGTTGGACTATCGGGCCTTAAATGCTGGGCACGACAACTATACCAGTGCAGCAGATTTAGGGCGGACATTGTTGAAAATTGACCGGCATCAGTTACTGGGTGGTCGTTATGATACCGAAATGTTACGACTTTTGGCGAACAATGCGAATCAGACAAAATTGCCAGCCCTAATCAGTTCGAGGGCGACTATTTATAATAAAACTGGTGAATTCCCAGATTATGGTGTTCAAAATGACGCCGCAATTGTCAAAAAAGGGCAACAATCATTTGTTGTCGTCGTTTTATCCGAAAGTGGTCGTCAAAACCAGCAAATTGATGCCATGAATTTGCTTGGAAAACACTTATATCAAATCTTTTTCCAATAAAAGGCATTAGAATTCTCTGACAATGACTAATTTTGTCAGAGAATTATTTTTGCCCTAAAGCCTGTTAAATCAGGCATATATCTGTTCTACTATCAGATTTGCCTTCTAATATTACTAACATGACAACGTGTTTAACACGCTTGTAATTTTCCAGCAACCTCCCTGTAAATACGAGAGTGTATATTCTACCCTGTTGAGTAAATACGAGGGAGAAATATTTTAATGAAATTTAGAAAATTCGTCATGGTTTTAATGACTGCATTAACTTTCTACGGCACGTTTGATGTTGCCGCAACCACAGAAATCGCAAGCGCCAAGACAACCAAGGTATATAAATCAAATCTTTCAAAAGCAAATCAAAAAGCAAAGTCATGGATCGCCTATCATGAATCAAGAGGTTCATACCATGCTCGCAACGGTCGCTACGTTGGTAAGTATCAATTAAGTTCATCATACTTACACGGTGATTACTCAAAGAACAACCAAGAAAAGGCCGCTGACCATTACGTTAAAGCGCGTTATGGTAGTTGGGTTAATGCCAAGAAGCACTGGAAAGCATACGGTTGGTACTAAAATTAGTCCCGATCTCATAATGTAAACAAAGAGCGTAATCAATCCTCTAATTGGGAATGGTTACGCTCTTTATTTGTTTATTCGGCGATCAGCCGAATAACAGATTATTTAGTAGTTGGGACGCCTGCAACAGCCTTAAAGACATCTGCAAGGGAAACCTGCATGTCAGCAAACTTCTTGTTCAAAATTAATTGACGGAAGTCTTCGATTGACATCTTTTCCTTTTGCTTGAATGGCAATGGTGAGATGGTGGCGTTAACTGACTGGTTAACGCCGGTTGTCAAAGTGATGATAATCCCATCACGGCTATCGAGATGGGCCGTGTAATATTCGTAGTAGGAAGGTACTTCATACTTACCGGTTAGTTCTTTGTGTTCCTGAAAATATTTTGTAATAAAATCTCTGAATGCATCAGCTGATTGTAATGATTCTTTCCATGCGCTTGTGTCATTGATTGTCATAAAAAAATCTCCCTCGTTAATGATGAATTTCTATCCTGATATGTTAGTTGTTCCGCGGATATTGAACTTTACTGTAAGTAGTCTAATCGCTTTTCATAATAAGTCAAGTGAAAACGACTGTGAAAACGTTTCATATCAGCATTTAAAATGATTTGCAAAATGTAACCGTTAACCAATCTATTTGTTTTAAGCGAAATTATTTAGGCAATACTTGCATACCAGTTGTCCAACCATTCGGCACCAGTCGTTAAAAAGGGCTGATGTTAGCGCTATTATTCGGAATTTGAATTGTTTTTAAGATTCATTCATGGTAATATGACAATATTACGTTAAACACGAATAAAAGGGAGAATATCATGAATAATGTTTCCGTTTCAGAAGAAAAGTCACCAATTAAGAATGCGATTTTAGGCTTTCAACATTTATTGGCGATGTATTCTGGCGATATTTTAGTTCCGTTATTAATTGGGGCTGCATTGAAGTTTAACGCCGCTCAGATGACATACTTAGTTTCAATGGATATTTTCATGTGTGGGGTTGCGACCTTACTACAAATTCGCCGAACCCCAATTACTGGGATTGGACTGCCGGTTGTCCTTGGGTGTGCCGTGGAGTACGTTGCCCCCTTGCAATCAATTGGTAAGAACTTCGGATTAGGGTATATGTACGGTGGCATTATCGTCGCTGGGGTGTTCATTATATTGGCAGCCAAGCCATTTGCTCACATGCGGAAATATTTTCCACTCGTTGTCACTGGTTCACTGATCACCTTGATTGGGTTTACGTTGATGCCGGTTGCTTTTCAAAACATTGGTGGTGGCGATACAACTGCCAAGGCCTTTGGAGATCCAACTCACTTGTTTTTAGGATTTTTTACTGCGTTAGTTATTATTGTATTGAACATTTGGGCACGTGGATTTTTGAAGCAAATCTCAATTTTAATTGGGATTCTGGTTGGCACCTTAGTGGCAATTTTCATGGGTCAAATTGATTTTGCGGCCGTTGGTCAAGCACATTGGGCTCAATTGCCTCAATTTTTCTATTTTGGCACACCCAAGTTTGAATGGTCATCGATTGCAACCCTGATATTAGCTGCCTTTACCTGTATGATTGAATCTACCGGCGTTTACTTTGCGTTGAGTGATATTACTGGCAGAAAATTGGAAGACCGCGATTTGGAACATGGCTATCGTTCAGAGGGGATTGCTGCCATTCTCGGTGGTGTGTTCAACACATTCCCATATTCGACATTCTCCCAAAACGTTGGGATCGTGCAACTTTCTGGTATTAAGAAATTAACACCCATTTACTATTCAGCATTTATGTTGATGGTACTGGGATTGATTCCAAAGTTTGGCGCAATTGCGACATTGATTCCGTCATCTGTTTTAGGCGGGGCCATGTTGGTGATGTTTGGAATGGTTGGCGCCCAAGGTATCAAGATGTTATCTAAAGTTGAATTAAACAACAAGAACTTATTAATCATTGCCATCTCAGTTGGACTTGGCTTAGGGGTTACGACCCAACCGGCTTTGTTCCAGTACTTGCCTGCAACGGTTCAAGTTATCATGAGTAATGGGATGGTTGTTGGTAGCTTTACCGCCGTTATCTTGAACATCTTATTGAACCATACCCGGCTTCAAAAAACAGTCGAAGAATAATGATCAAATTGCAGCATTCAGTTGCCTTTCTTTAAAATTTGAAAGAATTACAATTTGCCGCTTGTTCCACCTTTGGTAAGCAGTCGGGTCAAGCAACTGGCTAAAGCAAAAGGAGTCATCACCAAACCCTAACTAGGATTTCAGTGATGACTCCTTTTGCTTTAGCCACGTCGAACCGTTACTGCCAGCACACTACCGTTTTGGCGTATACTCGTCTACATACTCAGTAATGATCTCAAGTAGATCAGTCACAGGTTCAGACGTTTGTTTGTTTTTGATATATGAGATACCAAAGTTAGCCGTTAACACGTCGGTTGGGATCTTAACAATATTGATTCCTGCCTTTTGCTCGTCAGTCAACCGTTCTTCGCCCGCAAATGGTTCTGGGGTGACGATGGCGCCAATATGTTCAATTGCTAGGTCGGATGCCAAGTGCAAATCTGGGACCTCAATACTGTATTCTGGCGTGATGCCGACATCATTGTAATAACTATTAACGAGTCGTTGGTAGTTATCTTCTTGTGGTGTACCAATAAACGATTCACCCGATAGTTTGGTGAGATCCAAGTCTTCATATTTGGAATATAATTGACCTGGGATAAATAGTTTAGAGGTCTTTGGAATAATCAACACAAGGGGCAAACGAGCAGCTGGCTGATAATCAACTTTGTGACTCTGCAAAGCATGGCCGACAAAGAAGTCAAGTGTTCCTGATAACAGGCGCTTTTCAGCGTCTCTGCTAGTCATCCGGGTGATTTGAGCATGAATATTTGGATACTTATTGTAGAAGCGAACTAGAATCGGTTTGTACAAGTCATTGGTAACGACTTCATTAGAAGCAATGGTTAGATGACCATATTTGAACTGGGACAAATGGGTCATTTCCCGATCAAGGTTGGATCTGAGTCGATTCTCTTCCTGCAAATAGGCCAGCAGTCGATCCCCAGCATAGGTCAGCTGAATGGGATGGGATGACCGGTCGATTAATTTAACGCCAAAATTGATTTCTGCATTTTTGATAACCCGACTGATGTACGGTTGAGTAACAAATAACGCTTGGGCCGCTTTGGACATATTTCCTTGCGCCTTTATTTCTTCAAGAAACGAAAGTAATTTGCTGTTCATAGTGATATTCTCCTTTGGGACCCCTCATCAAAATGTTATCCGACAACCAGATTATATGATATTCAAGTAATATATGCATGAATTATGACTCGTATGTGTTCGTTTGTTTTCTAAGGCCACTTTCAAGTATACCAATTTACAATTGACCGGTAAAGGGTGTTCATCTTTTCGTGGGTGTATTAATTAATTCTTAAGAATTGTATACCATCTGATCATATTTCTAACATAAAAAATATAAGTGTTTTGATATGCCAAAACGGGACTCAGCAGTCACTAAAATGGTAAAATTATTATAAACCTGAATTATTCATAGTTCATTAAAAGCCCGTCAGTTTTCGTGTTTTTTCGAAAACTGACGGGTATGTTTTTATCT
>NZ_JAUCAP010000009.1:0-61559 GCF_030361045.1 Lentilactobacillus sp. TOM.63 | reverse complement strand
AACCGGTATGCCCAAAGGAACCGTGATTTTCGATCGATTAAAGTTAATAAAACTGCCTTACTATGCCCACGAGGACCAACGACTGTATCTAGTTCAAAATCGCCGATGCGATTACGTTGATTAATCATCATGGGACGCTGTTCAATTGATCGCCCCAAAGATTGATTATATTTGGATCGTTGGTCAACGTTACGCCGTTGGCGTACGCCATGTTCAGGTAGATCATTCAAGGAGAAACCAATTCTCCCCTGATTTAGCCAATTATAAATAGATTTAGTAGCTAGTTTAAATTCGTGAGCAATCATTCCTGGTGACCAGCTTAGACGTAAATGGTTGAGAATTTTTTGCTTTAACTCATCGCTCAGCTTAGTTTTCCGACCACATCGTGATCGCTTGTATTCGGCATCTGTTTGTGCTAATTCAGCCTGATAAGGTTGACATCGAGATAATTCATAAGAAATTGTTGACGGTGATCGGTTCAGCCGAACGCCCATTTGGATATTGGACAGTCCTAGTTCACAAAAGGTTTCGATTTTAATTCGTTCGGAATAGGTTATACTAGACAAAAGATCAGCTCCTAAAAGATGGGTTTGTGGTAAACACCATTTTAAAGGAAGCTGATCTTTTTTGTCCGAACAGCGTTCGGATTAATTTTACAATCTACCATATAACGATTGCATTCCCAGATTTTACTGAGATAATTGATTTGTAAAATACGGATGAAGTTGGGTTGGTTGATGGAATCAATCCAGCAATGACACCAACTGGAACAGCCATATCAATGATTTTATGTTCTGGATCCTCTGATAAGATTCCTACCGTTTTCATATCACGATAACGTTCATTAACTGTTTTTGAACCGAAAATATTTTTTAATACTTTATCCTGCCAGATACCATAACCCGTTTCCTTTTGTGCCATCTTAGCCAATCGTTCGCTGGCTTCTACACCCGCGTCTGCCATTGCTTGGCAAATTGCATTCACCTTTTCTTGTGAAAACTGACTAAAGATCTTTTGCGCGCGGGTTGCTTGATGCAATAGCGTTCTAACTTCCTGGATTGAAGCTAGGTCCTCATCTGTTAAATTCAAATGTTATCCCTCCTTTGTAAATCTTTTAAGATGGCCTGGATTAATACTCGTTTTGTGCCCATCTTAATTTGCTTCTTTGTTAATGTCTTGATCTCCATTCGATATGCTTGTTTTCTTAAGTCAACAACTCGCATCCGTTCTAATGCTTTTGGATCAGTTACCCACTTAGGATCTACTTTGGATTGTGTTTTCGTATTTGTTGCCCCATCAGCATCATCACTGGTATCGCTTACATTTTTTCTAATTGACGCTGGCTTTTCATTCGTTTCTATCAACTTAGCTTGCGCCTCATTCATAGTTGGCTTTGCTTGAGATAGCTTTTCAGGAGTAGGTGGCTGGGATAATCCAATCACTTGCTGGTCTAATCGAGCAATTACTCGATTAGAGATCAAGCAATTAAATTGTTCGATGCTTGAAACTCCAGCATCAACACCGGCATTCACAGCTGCAACATCTCCAGTCATCAGAACCGTCACAAGTCCTCCACGAGTGATGTGGAGATCTTGCAAGCGCACTTCCGCCGCCTTCAACGCGCTATCGGCTGCAACCACAGCTCCCAAGAAGCCTCTCACTTCAATCATTCCGAGACTTTCAATTTCCACAATTTGTCACATCCTTAATCCACCTTTGGCACTGCGGCGATTTCTTTAACTGCGTTTGCAAAGGCGTCACAGGCAGCCTTACATGCTGATTGGCTTCCGATTAACAATCCGCCACCAAAGTTGGTTTCCGAAGGTGGGCCATAGAGTACCCCCATATCTACATCGGCCGCCTTCATAGCAGCATCAATGCCATAAATCGATTCAAGTGGTGGTGCAATGAGGTAGGCGATTGCGCCACCCTCAGCAACACCTGCAACTTTTGATAAATAACTTCCAGTTCGAGAAATTGTATGAGCAAAGTAAACAATACTGTCATCATTCGCACTCACAAAGTGAGCTTCCTCTTCAATAACTTGAACACAAGTATCAAGACCACTTCTAACTTCTGCCGGATTTGGTCCACCGAGGATACCGATAACCTCTCCAGCCAATTTTGTTGATGCATTTCCTGCACCTGCATACATACTCTTCCCATAAACAATTTCCACATCAGCCGTTTTGGTTGCTTCATCCAGGGCAACATATGTCACATCATCACAATCTGATGTTATGAGGCCAAGACTTTTGATATGATTGGGTAAATTTAATGATGTTGCGAGTGCTTCATCGACGTTGGGAATCAACCTCGTACTTAAAACATTTGCTTTAATGAAATCATCTTTCAATGTGCGATTCCTCCTTTCATTTTAGAAGAATTCAATTAATTACCTGCATTTTCTGCGGCTTTCAGGTCAATACCAGACTTCTTGAGTCGTAACATCTTGTCCAACATTTCCGCAATGTAGGCACCCGCTTCAACGGCAGGCAACCCACCATCATGGATATTTGATACAACCGTACGATTAGCTTCCGGCATTCCGATCTTCGGCTTATAAGCAATGTAAGCACTCATAGACTTAGCAGTTACCAGACCAGGGCGTTCGCCAACCAGCATACATACAACATCCGCATTGGTAATCTCACCAATCTGATCCTCCGCACCAACTCGAGCATATTTAACAAAAATAACATCTTTGGTTTCAAAGCCAAGGTTATATACTTTTAGACCTTGTTGGATAGCTGGAATAATATCTTTCACATTTGCCTCAATAGCTGCAGAACTAAGGCCATCACCGACAATCATTTGAATTTTTGGGTTTGGTGTCACCCCATTTTTTATCTTAGCTACCATTTCATCAGAGAATTTTCTCCCATAATCTGGTCTAGTTAAATACTCGTCCTTTGACGTACACGTAGTTTGAGTTTCCAAGAAGCCCATTTCCTTAGGCAGATTCGGATCAACATCACTAAATACGGCATCTTGAGCAGCAGCATGATCAGCTCTAAATCGAAGAACTGAAGCGGTTTTATAACGACAGCCTGCCCGCCACATCCCCAAACGAGCGGGAGTAAATGATTTAATCTTTAGATAACCCTCTCGATCGTGTGGATGAGGAACTAGAAATTGTTTACGTAAGTCAATTTTCGTAATGTCATCCAACACTTCACCCGATGCAACAGAACCAGCAGTTGTACCAGAAGCGATGTTGCTACCCTGAGTGTTAGAAATTGCTTTCTTTTCTGAAGAACCTTTACCTGAAGTCATATCTGTTAAGATACCTTCGATCATTGTTTTCAAATCTTCTTCATTCATGTCATATCACCTTCTTCTTAGTTTAAGAAAATCGAAGCATCACCAGCACGTTCGGTTAATTTGCCGTTATGGCTGAGATCCATATTCTCCATCCATTCTTCAAATTCTTTAATTGGATGATAACCAAAGATTTCACGAATTGTTGCGGTTTCTTGATATCCAGTTGACTCATAGTTCAACATAACATCATCAGCATGAGGAACCCCCATAATGTAGTTACAGCCGGCTGCACCAAGAAGAACTGCAAGGTTTTCCGCATCATTTTGATCTGCTTTCATATGGTTGGTGTAACAAACATCACATCCCATTGAGATTCCTTGTAATTTACCCATGAAATGATCCTCTAGCCCTGCTCGAATAACTTGTTTTGAGTTATATAAGTACTCAGGGCCAATGAATCCAACCACAGTGTTTACAATATATGGATCAAACTTCTTCGCGAATCCATAACAACGTGATTCCATCGTTAACTCATCAGCGCCAAAGTTTGCTTCTGCTGATAATTCAGATCCTTCACCAGTTTCAAAGTACATCACATTAGGTCCAGCAGCTTGTCCCTGATGAAGCGTTAGATCACGAGCTTCACTGAGCATATCTGCTGTAATACCGAACGCTGTGTTCCCTTTTTCTGAACCAGCAATAGATTGGAAACAAAGTCCAACAGGTGCCCCACGCTTGAGAGCTTCCATTTGAGTTGTAACATGCGCTAAAACTGAACATTGTGTTGGGACATCCCACTGTGCCCGGAATTCTTCAAATTTGTTCAGGATCTTAACAACATTATCTACTGAGTCATCATTAGGGTTTAAGCCGATAACTGCATCCCCAATGCCCATACTCAATCCTTCCATCACTCCGGCCATAATACCGTCAATATCGTCAGTTGGATGATTTGTCTGAAGTCTTGAAGAGAATGTACCTGGACGACCAATCGTTGTATTAGCAGTCTTCTCAACATCAATTTTCTTTGCTGCAACAACCAAATCCATATTTGTCATTAGTTTCGTAACTGCAGCCGCCATTTCAGACGTAATCCCTTGGCGAATTCGTTTGATTTCGTGATCTTGCGTATTATCATCCAAAATCCATTCGCGGAAATCTGAAACCGTCCAATTCTTAATTTCTTCGTAGATGCGCTTATTAACACCATCAATAATAATCCGAGTAACCTCATCATCTTCATACGGAACAACTGGATTGTTATATATGTCTTGAAGTGTTAAATTACTCAACACGACTTTTGCAGCAACTCGTTCAGTTGCGTCTGTCGCAGCTACACCAGCTAACTCATCTCCTGATTTAACCTCGTTGGCTTTTGCCAGGACTTCCTTTACTGATCCAAAACTATACAAATGATCAAATAACTTCGTCTGTAAAATCATTCTGTTGCCTCCTTTTACTACTTAATATTTGTTAACCGAAAACTAAAGTCTTCACGATAACCGGCAATACCTCTCCCCCAGCAATTGGTTCTCCAATATCGATGTAATCGCCATTTTCAACTTTGACACTATCAATGCATACAAACGGGTAATGCGCCGGTAATCTCGCAAACATACTATGCCCTAAAGCCTTTGCCATATCTTCATGGATCATGATAATCAGTGGCTCATGTTTAGCTATCAATACCTGAGCGCCTTTAACAATCCCTGCAGCATAACGCTGAACATCATCGAATGATGGGCTATGTTTCCCAACTAATGCAATTGCCACGTTATTGAGTTCGTTTTCAACCTGATACCAGCTAATCTTTTCACTTATTTTTTCTGATAGGTCCTCAGACTCTAGTAGCTCATCACTCTGAGCAATTTTGAGAATTGGTAAATTCCGTAAGGGCAGGATACCGTCTGTATAAGCAATTGTGCTACCAGTTACGTCAGTTGTATGAGATCCTGCACCAACAACTGTTGCCCTAATTGTTTCAATCGATGGATAAACTGTTTTCTCTTTGAAAATGAGAGAATTGCGAACGCCACTTCCCAATAGCAACCCAATATCCCCATATCGAAACTCATCGGCAGGCATTGTTTCATTCAAACAATCGGCTACACCTCCTGAGAATGTAACGCCGTCAATCCTATTTTCAGGATGAAGAGGATGATTGGTGATGAACGTATCAAAGTATGGGCTCTTGGTTCCTAAGCCGATTGAATTTTCTAACACTTGAACTAAACAATTGATAATTGGCTTTAGCTCATCAGCAGTTACAATCATTTCTTCTTGGATATTTAATTCAAGAGAACTGATTAATTCCTTTACCTTAGGAGAAATATAGGTAATTCTGTGTTCTTTAGGTGTAACTTTTATAAGTCGTCCGCCAACGTCAAAGCACGCGGTATCAATAATGTCTTCATCGCTGAACAACCCCAGGTTACTTGTTCCACCCCCAATATCCATATTGACAATATTTTTTCGATGTTCTTTAGCTAGCAGGTTCGTACCAGCCCCTTTCCCTGCAATGATACTTTCTAAATCAGGTCCAGCCGTTGCAACAACAAAGTCACCTGCATATCCGCTCAGTGCTTGAGTGACTGCGCTCGAATTTTGTTTTCTCGCAGTTTCACCTGTTATAATGACGGCTCCCATTTGAATATCCTGCTTGTCAATTCCAGCTTTTTGATACTGATTAGCAACAAATCTCTTTATAGCATTTGCATCGATTTCAGTTTGAGTTGATAATGGCGTAAAGATAATATCGCTTTTATATATAACTTCTTTTTTTGAAATATTAATTCTTGGAACTGAAAATGCTGATGCAAAATTTTTAATCGTTAATCGAGATAATACGAGTTGCGTAGTTGATGTTCCCAAATCAATTCCAACGCTCAAAATTTGATCATCTTTCATTTCGCCCCTCCTTTCAAAAAAATGGAGCTCAAGATCAAGCCACTATTACTTCTAGAAGACATCTTCTAGAAGAATCGTAGGTTTGATCTTGAGCTCCATTGCTCCTTCGCAACTTCAGTGTTGCGTTTTTTGATCAAATGAGAAACTAACGTCCGTTCCCTTTTGTGATGATTCAATTTTCAAACGACCTAATAACTTATCGGAAACATAACTACGGATTATTGTTAACCCTAAACTACCAGTACGGGTGTGGTTCAAATCAAATCCAATTCCGTTATCTTTTACTCTTATGGTAATTATCCCATCGGCTTCTCGACCTTCAATTAAGACTCTGCCGGTGGAAATAGTCTTTGCTGAAAAAACGTGCGAAACAACATTTTGAAGGAGTTCATTAATGATGATCGAAACCGTCACAACTTGATCACTATCGATTTGAATTGACGGATCAACATCTAGTTCAATGTTCAGTTGATCTGCTCGATCATTTAATTGAACAAAGTGAGAAATTAATAGCTGAATCGATTCTTTTAAATTTGTCGCGTCTCCAAGTTGTTTGGACATCAACTCATAGGTCGATGCAATTGCCATAATTCGGCTAACACTTTCATTGAGAACTTTTTTTGCCTCCGCACTTTTCAGACGACGTTGCTGAATTCGTAACAGAGAAATAACAGACTGCAAGTTATTCTTTACTCGATGATTAATTTCGCGAAGCATTACTGACTTTGAAACAATCTCCGCTTCCTTAATTTTAACCTCCGTTCTGTCCTGAATCAGGATAACCAATTGCTTACTTTTTTTATTCCAAAATTTTCTAGACAGGAAAAAATAATTTAAATAATTAAAATTCGTAATCATTGGTTGACTAGCCTCTGGCATTTGTCGTAGTTGCTGATACACGTGGTCAAAAGTCGTGCCATCAAGAGAAAGGTTTTCGTAAGTTTGACCGATAACGTTTCCAATATAGCCAACCTTTTTATACAGAGCTAATGCAGTCTGATTGGCAAGAACCAATTTGCCACTCTGATCAAACCCCAAAATTGCATCACCCAGCTGATCAGCAACATTTCGATCTAAGCGCCCAAACATTTGAATTGCGGCCGATATATCGTTGTAACGTGTCTTTCCGTTTTCACCCTCAAAATCATTTAATACATCATGTGAAACATCGGACTCAACAATCGTTGTCCCAATAACTTTGTCACCATTCAGAATCGGAAAAATCTTTTGATGAATAAGCTTTTGTTCTTGAGTTTTTGCCAACAAATTTACTGATTTCAGCTTTGTCCCAAATGTATGGAATACGCCAGGCTCGTTTTCTCTCAAGGCAGCCTTGCCAACAACTACTTCGTGATAAAGGGAAGGCACATTTTGGGGAAGCTTATGATAAACAACCAATGCATTAGTGTTGAAATCATTTAAAACATCAATGAAGACATCAAAATCTTCAAAATTTCGATTATTTTCAATTGACTTGATCTCTGTTACTAATCGGCCAATATCTTTTTCGCTTAAACTTGTATATTCGCGACACATTTCTATTAGTTTATTCATTAGGCATCGACACTATCAATTCGGCAATATCATTCATTGGTCGTCGTTTACTCATACTTAATTTACGTAGCATTTGATAAGCAGCATCTTCTGACAAATGATTCTCCTGCATTAGAATTCCTTTTGCCCGTTCAATAATCTTTCTTTGCTCTAATTTCGTATGGAGTTGTTGAACCTTTTCATTCAATTTGTTGGAACGTTTACCATATGCAAGTCCAACTTGTATTGTAGTGAGCAAGGAGCGCTCTGATAGCGGTTTCACGAGATACCCGATTGCACCAATTTGACTTGCAGTAGAGGTGTCCTCCTCATCGCTATATGCAGAAAGGTAGACAATTGACTCTGCCAACTGTTCATCCAAAATCTTTCTCCCAGCCTTTAATCCATCAAGCAAAGGCATCCTAATATCCATAATCACAACATCCGGTTTTTCCTGTTGGCAAATGTCGATAGCTTCGAAACCATCCCCACCTTCACCAACAACTTCATATCCAGCTTGTTCAACTATGTCCCGGATATCCATTCTTGTGATTGGCTCATCATCTACAATAGCTATTTTTTCTTTCATGGTAAACACTCCTTATTGAAACGCCAATTTCTAAATGTACAACAACGCAATATCTTGGAATCCAATTGTTAACAATTGAGCAAAGCGAATTAAAACAAACCTTCGTAAATCCTTTTAAAGTATAAAGCATTTAGTACAATGGCGTCAATTAGGAATAACTTTTTTCTAGTATATCCAAAACTTGTTCTTGGCTCGGCTTTCTTGGATTAGTGACCGTTGTCCCATCTTTCAAAGCGGCAGCGGAAATTTCATTCTTCGTTTCATCAAACTTTTGTCGATCCAGTCCATACTCGGCAAAACTTGCTGGCATTTTAAGCCTCTTTCGTAATTGAACAATTGTTGTAATCAATCGTTTTACAGCAATTTTGGGATTATTAACAGGAATTCCAATCAAGCGAGCCAAATTTGCATACTTAGTGGCGGCTCGATTAGGTTGTTCCATAATTCCTTTATCCAATTCTGAATTAAAAGCAATAATTTGTGGCATCAGGATTGTATTCAACCGACCATGGGCAATATGATATTGAGCACCAGCAGCGTGGGCAATCCCGTGGTTCAACCCAAGATTAACTAGGTTAAATGCCATCCCGGCAATACGAGAAGCATCATGCATCTTTTGTCTGGCTTCCATATCTTTTCCATCTTTGCTGACACGCTCCAAGTACTTAAATACCATTTGGAACCCTTTTTCGGCGAGGGCATCCGAAAAATCGTTTGCATCAGTAGAAACGTAAGCCTCTAAGCAGTGGGTCAATACATCCATCCCAGTATCAACCGTAATGTTTTGTGGAGCCGAGGCAACAAGTTCCGGATCTAGCAAAGCAATTTTAGGTAAAATGTCATCCGTCACTAATGGATATTTAATCCCTTTATCGGTATTGGTAATGACAGCAAAATTCGTAACTTCTGAGCCAGTACCACTCGTCGTCGGAATAGCAATCAAATCCAAAGTTTGATCATCCTTGGCCATCTGTTTGGCAAAATATTTCATTCCTTTACTTGCATCAATTGCCGAACCACCGCCAACAGCTACCAACAATGTAGCACCGAATTTCTGAAGTGCTTCAATACCTTCAACAATTGTTGAAATTGATGGATCTGGATGAATGTCTGAAAAGATTTCGATTTTGTTGTTACTTTTCAGATGATCAGTAATTTGATCCAAATTACCTGATTTCACCATGAATGGATCTGTTACAACAAAGATTCTTTGATCATTAATCTTATTCAATCCAGCAAGGGACCCATCACCTGTCCAGATCTGAGTTTTAAACTGTATTTTTTCCAATCAGCAAACCTCCTTTATAAACATTTAGTTTATAAATAAAAACAAAACGACGCTTCGGGACACCTATGATCTAGGTATCCCAAAGCGTCATTGCTTTTTTAGTACGCCATTGTAATAGTATTATTTTTATTTACGAATGAAGTATAGCGCTTACATTTATGAATGTCAACAATTTCTCTTAACAAAAAAAGCCGCTATTTGGCGACTTCCCATAAACGCCGTTGTTTATGTTATTGCACGCCTTTGTACAATAATTTGTTGATATGAAAAGCACTCCATCTAGGCTCGAGACAGAATGCGATGCGGGCAACAAATAAAAAGATCTGACTTATAGCATATCGCTAATTACAGTGGCGAGACCGTACCGGAATTACACCGGTTTCCATTTATCCGTTGCACTTATTCAAATCAACAATCAAACGATATCATAATTAACATAATATAGTCAACATTATTTATCTAATCAACCCAATATCTCATCATAATTAAAAAGCTTCCATGAACTCGCAATATTTAAAGCTTGAATTATGTAAATGTAAGCGTTACACTTATCACAAATGTTTGGCAAAGGCGCCAAATAATCTACTCATGGTTGAGCAGGTTATTTGGCGTCTTTCTTTGCGTACTAAGGAGTGAACTTACATGCAACTATATACTAAAGTTGGCGATAAAGGTATGACTAAATTGGTCAATGGTAGCACTGTCAGTAAAGATTCCGATCGAGTTTGGGCATATGGAACTATTGATGAACTAAATACTTATATTGGCCTTTCTATTACTAAACTTGATTCAAATGAAAATGAAATCAAAGCAGAACTTCTTCATCTACAGCACTGCTTATTTGACTTGGGTACTGACCTGGCCAATCCAGATTTAACACCAGAAGCCATGCGATTTGAGCCAGATAATTTAAGTTGGTTAGAAAAGTTAATCGATAGATATCAAGATGAGCCGCCTGCTATTAAAAGATTCATTTTACCTGGTGGCAGCGAGCAGTCAGCTCTTTTTCAAGTGTGTCGAACAACCGCTAGAAGAGCAGAAAGGCAAATTGTTACATTAAATTGGAGTACAAAACTCCCAGCTGATTTATTAAAATTTGTCAATAGGCTGTCTGATTATTTTTATGCAATCGCAAGAGTCATCAATTATCGACTACACACCCCTGAAGTATTTTATGAACATGGTAACCAGGTCTTTAAATAAAGTCGTTTTAAGATGATTTAGGAGGATATCTTCATGAAAACCAACGTCATAAATATAAATAATTTGACAACTGCTAAATATCGTTCAATTGCCAACTTTTTAAACCTATTCTCAAGGGTAAGTTTAATTGATACGTACTTATATTTTACCGAGGGAGTATTCTTAAGCGGAGGTAACGCTTACAGCAGCAAGCTCTCCCTTACGGATCACATTTCATTCACGGAAAATGATGTATTTTGTTTAATACCAATTTCAGACGGTAATTCAGTCATTGGGTTTATTATCAGCAACTCAACCAATGTATCATCAAAACGAATTGAATTTATCCGACAAACATTTGTCAACTATTTTAACCACCATGATGAAATTGACCTCTCCATTTTGAAACCATTATTTATTCATGATATTGGGGAAATTAATAATCTCCCCAATTTCTTTTCTACCACAAACACTTCTTTTCAAAGACTAGAAACGAATTCTCGGTTTAATAATTCAGAACAAACAATTGATGTCGTCATTAAATTTGTCAACAATAATATCAATCGTAGTTTATCACTTCAAGCCATCTCAGATAAAGTCAACCTTGCTCCCACTTACATTACTACGGAATTTAAAAAAAGATTTCACATAAATATTACAGAATATATTACTAATCTGCGAATTAAAAATGCTTGTAATCAGCTTTTGACCACAAACAATTCCATTCGTGAAATTTCTGAAGAACTTGGCTTTGTCAGAACAAGCTATTTTTCAAGAGTTTTTAAAAATCATACCGGTTTATCCCCTCTTCAGTACCGGCAAATGAACCAATTAGCAGACAAAGCCTAGTTCAGAGCATAAATAATAAAAAAACAGTTTCGATGAGACCGGGACATATATTAATTTTAATCCGTAATCATTCACTTAGATCACCGTAGCCACTTAGATAAAAGCTGCGCCAAACGGCTGATCCTCGCCATTCAAGCAAAAAAAGTAATGCATTCTGATTTTGGAATGCATTACTTTTTTTCACTTAAATTCTGGGATCAAATCGCCTTTCATCCTAATCTCTTAATCTAAACATTCCCACAATATCACCTTTACTTTATAAATAGATCCATGAGGTTGATTAATGTTGTTCATACTTCTCAAACTGCGTCCTCAGATACCTGGTCGTCAAACTCTGAGGATTTTTAATCAATTCCTGTGGCTGGCCCTTCGCCACAATTTTGCCACCTTGATCACCACCGCGGGGACCCATGTCAATCATGTAATCCGCGTTGGCCATTAAGTCCAGATCGTGGGTGATCATCAACACCGTGGCGCCTTGATCGATTAGTTGAGAGAATACCCTTAGCAATACTCGCACATCCAGTGGGTGCAATCCCACCGTCGGCTCATCAAAGATAAATAACGTATCATTCTGGCTGCGTTTCATGTGAGAAGTCAGCTTCAAACGCTGGGCTTCCCCACCGGATAAGCTTGGAGTGGCCTCACCTAAATGAAGATATCCTAATCCCATCTGTTGCAGCACATTCAGGGTCTGAGCCACCGAAGAATTATCCTTAAACAGCGCAATTGCGTGATCAATATCGTAATCCAAGACATCTGCAATTGACATTCCCTGCCACTTCACCGCAAGGACTTTGTTATTGAACCGTTTCCCGTGGCAGGTTGGACAAACCTCAACCATATCCGGCAGATATTGAATATCCAGCGAAATCTCGCCGGTACCCCCACAGGTTGGGCAAGCACCCTGCTTATTGTTATATGAAAAATAGCTGGCAGAGTAGCCGGCCTTTTTGGCAGCTGGCAAGCCTGCGTACAGTTTTCGCAAATTATCCATAATATTCGTATAGGTAGCCACAGTTGACCGAGCATTTTTCCCGACTGGCGTCGCATCCACACTGACAATGTGTTTTAATTTTGCAGACTCAAACTTCGAAATGTAATCCGGCATTGACCGGTGATGGAACTTTGCTTGAAAGGCATCCAGTAACCCATCAAGGACCAAGGTTGTCTTACCAGCACCAGAAAAACCAGTGATGGCAATGAGGCGATTGACAGGGAACTGCGCAGTCACATTGTTTAAATTGAACTTGTGCGTAATCGTCAAAGAAACGCTGCCCTTGACAAATACATCATCTCTCACAATTTGGCGGGTTACCAATTTGCCCTCACCAGTCAAAAACGGCCGAACCAGCGACTGTTGACTGTGATGAATTTGTTTTGGCGTTCCTTGATCAATCACAGTCCCACCATTGGCGCCGGAACCAGGACCAATTTCAATGATCCAGTCGGCGGCATCAATAATCGCCGTTTCGTGATCGACGACAACCAGCGAATTACCCTGATCGATTAATTGATGAAAGATTTTGATCAACCCCGCCACGTTATCCGGATGCAACCCAACCGAGGGCTCATCCAATACATAAAGGACGCCAGTGGTCTGGGTCCGCAATGTCCGCCCCAACTGAATCCGTTGCAGTTCACCGGTTGAAAGACTGGCACCGGCCCGATCCATCGTTAGGTAATCGAGGCCCAGATCCAACAGTGGTTGAACTTGATTAAGTAACTCGGTAGTCAGATTATTCGCCAATTTTTGCATATCCGCCGGCAGCCAAGTCTTAATTTGGTTCACGAAATTTGGCAGGTCGCTCAATGGCATTTTACTTGCTTCAGCAATATTCTTGCCAGCTACCAGCTGATTGAGTCGGTCAGGGTTAATTCGCGTCCCGTGACAAACCGGGCACGTGAAGAACCGGTAAAATCGATTCAACCGCTTCAAAGCAACATCACTTTTAGTTGTTCGCATACTATCTTCGATGGCATTATAGGCATTTTCGTATAGTGCGTTATCCATATGAAAGACGCGGCCGTTTTTGCTGGGAATGTCGATCGCATAATGCTTCTGGCCACCATGCAAAACCATTTCCCGTTCCTTATCGGTCAACTGATTATAGGGAACGTCGATTCGAACCCCAGCTGCTTGAGCCACAATTGGCATGAAGTTACGCCCAGGGGTTCGCCATGCGGCAACTGCCCCATCCTTAATGGTTTTCGTTTCATCACCAATCAGCCGGTCAGGGTCAAGCTGTTTGGTGATCCCCAGCCCCTGACAATTCTTGCAGGCACCATCGGAATTAAAGGCAAAATCTTCCGCGCTAAAAGCATGAAATTTAACGCCACAAGTCGGGCAAGTGATGACGCCCATCGTGTCGTCTTGTTTATCCATTGCCTCGGCAATCTTGATTGTTGGTGGTACTTGATGGCCATTGGGACACTTTGGTGAGCCTAATCGGGAGTAAATCAACCGCAAGACATTGAAAATTTCGGTCATGGTTCCAACTGTCGACCGAGCACCTGGGACAGTTGGCCGTTGCCGCAGTGCGAGTGCAGACGGAATATGGCGGACTTCTTTGACATTTGCCCGGCCAACTTGACTGATCCGCCGACGAGTGTACGTTGCCAAGGAATCAAGGTAACGGCGAGCCCCTTCAGAATAGAGGATTCCCATCGCCAGTGACGATTTTCCTGATCCCGACAAGCCGGAGATCGCAACAAATCGATGTAACGGAATGTTGACCGAGATTTTTTTAAGGTTATTAACGTTGCCGCCAATGACTTCGATTTGAGTTGGTTGAGATTGATATGACATATTGGACTCCTTTCGAAAATTCATTTGGATATTGTTATAATCTAGGTTATCACTAGAATTTAATTCTCGCCAAAGATTCCACATCATTTTGATTTTCCAAAATGAGTTGACAAACCGAAATGAACCTGTTAGTTTTATCAGTGTTATCTCATTTGATTTTAATAATGTTATCTAAACAATTTGATTCGGAAAGTAATTACCAAGCATTGTTCAGAGAGTCGGCAGTTGATGAAAGTCGATCTTTGTGCGGGAATGAAAATGGCCGATGATTGGCTGACGCGATCGGCATCCTCGAAAACGGCAGACGGAGTGGTCTTCGTTAAGGGACACACCATTTCTTACATGAGATGGTTGAAGAGACTTTTTTAGGTAACTGATTAAGTGAACTCAGGATAGCATCGCGATCAAGCGCTTCTGTATTTATTTACAGAAGTGCTTTTTTTATTCAAAAAATTAAGGAGTGGTTAAGATGACAAAGTTGGCAATTGTGACAGGTGCAGGACAAGGAATTGGTGAAGGAATTGCTCACCGGTTGGCGAAAGACGGTTACGCAGTTGCCGTGGCTGACATTAATCAGCGGACGGCCAAGAAAGTTGTCAAAGATTTAAAGGATGCGGGCTTCAAGGCAAAAGCCTACTACGTTGACGTCGCCCACCGAGATGAAGTATTCGACCTGGTTAAAACGGCCGTCAAAGATTTCGGTGAATTAGCTGTTTTTATCAATAACGCTGGCGTGGCTTTTATCGATTCATTTGTCAACTCGCACCCCAATGACGTCGAACGCCTATTAGATGTTAATCTGAAAGGAACCTACTGGGGTGTTCAAGCAGCTGCAGAACAGTTTATCAAGCAAGGCCACGGTGGTCGGATTGTCAACGCCGCCTCACTTGCCGGCGTTGAAGCCTCTGCCCTGCAAAGCGCTTACTCAGCCTCAAAATTTGGTATCCGTGGTATCACCCAATCCGCGTCCAAAGAATTGGCAGAATACCAGATCACTGTCAATGCATATGACCCGGGAATTGTCCGCACCCCACTTCGAGACGGTATCGACAAGCGAAGTGCCGAAATTAATGGCATCACCGTCGAACAGCAACGGGCCAACTGCCTTTCGGAAATTTCCCTGGGTAGAGAGGCGACGCCGGCAGATGTTGCCGAAGTCGTTTCCTGGTTTGTTTCGAAGCACGCTGCCTATATCACCGGCCAGTCCTTGCTGGTCGATGGCGGTATGAGATATCAATAAAATAAACTCTAACTAAGGGAAGTGAAAATATGGCAGAAGCAACAAATCCAATTATTGACCTTCACGACGTCAGTGTAACGTTCCAATCAAATGGGAAGACCCTGCACGCCGTTAATCACGTTAACCTACAAATTGATCAAGGAGACATTTATGGCATTATCGGCTACTCAGGAGCAGGCAAAAGTACTCTAGTTAGAACGATCAATCTACTGCAACGGCCAACTACTGGTACCGTGACGGTTAGTGGCCGCCACCTTCAGCAGCTTACCAACCCAGATTTGCGAACAGCCCGCAAAAAAATTGGGATGATCCTTCAGCACTTTAACTTACTCAATTCCAGAACTGTGTTGAATAACGTTGAATATCCCCTCTTGAGCCAATCAATTAGTAAACATGATCGAAGAGCAAAGGCAAAAAAGCTCCTCGAATTAGTTGGGTTGGGTGAATTCGAAGCTTCTTATCCCGAACAGTTATCCGGCGGTCAAAAGCAGCGGGTCGCCATCGCCCGGTCGTTAGCCAACGATCCAGATATCTTAGTCAGTGATGAAGCCACGAGTGCTTTGGATCCTAAAACGACTAACGATATTTTGAAATTACTCAAGCATCTCAATGAAACCCTTCACCTCACCATCGTCTTAATCACTCACGAAATGCAGGTCATTAAATCCGTTTGCCAACACGTTGCTGTTATGGATCAAGGCAAAATCATTGAACGTGGTCCTGTGGCTGACGTGTTCTCAGATCCAAAACAAGCCCTCACCCAGAATTTTGTCGATTCATCCGCCAATGTTCCAGAAGCCCTTGCCCAAATCAAAGCTGACGAAAGCCTACAACAGCTCACCAATAATGAACGATTATTGTATTTAAAGTTCAGGGGAAGGGCCACCAGAGAATCGTTAATTTCCGATCTGACCGAATCATACAAACTGAAGGCCAATATTTTATTTGGTAACATTGAGCGAATCGGGTCCACTTCAATTGGTTACTTAATTATCATTCTATCTGGCGAAACCAAGCGTTTAGCCGACGGGATCAATTTCTTAAATCAAAACGGGGTTAGTGTCCAGCTGATTCCCACCGACAAGAAAGGAGTGAACAAGCATGTTAAAGCAAATATTTCCTAACGTCATTCATATTTGGCCTCAGTTTACCCAATCCATTTGGGAAACGATTTATATGACATTTTGGTCATCCTTGATTGCCGGTCTCTTGGGATTAGCAGTTGGCATTGTCTTAGTTATTACTCAAGAAGGCGGGATTGCCGAAGACAAAGCTGTGTATAGTTTGACTGATAAGCTCGTTAACCTGCTTCGATCGATTCCTTTCATTATTCTGCTAGCCGTCATGTTCCCAATTACCAACTTCATTGTCCACACAACCGTTGGGACAACCGCAGCGCTGGTCCCCTTAGTTGTTGGCATCTTTCCATTTTATGCCCGCCAAGTTCAGAATGCCTTACTTGAGATTGACCCTCAAGTGATTGAGGCTGCCCGCTCAATGGGGTCCAGTATTCCAGAAATTATTTTTCGAATTTACCTCAGAGAAGGGCTGCCCGATCTGATCAGGGCATCAATCGTCACGATTATTAGTTTAATTGGCTTAACCACGATGGCTGGAGCAATTGGGTCTGGTGGCCTTGGTGACATTGCTATCAGCATTGGTTATGCCCGCTTTGAAAACGACGTCACAGTCGCCGCAATGCTGGCCATTTTGATCATGGTCTTTCTCGTCCAAATCATTGGCGATTGGCTCGCCAGAAAAACAGTCCATTTATAAAGGAAAATGAAAATGAAAAATCATAAAGGAATTATCTATACCCTACTCACCATTGTCGTCATTATCGGTATCGTCTTTGGCCTCCACGCATTAACCGGCAGTTCTGCCAACTCAAAGAACGCAACGATTACCGTGGGATCGCAAGGATCGGATTATGACATTTGGAACCATATTGCTAAAAGTCCCCAGGCTAAGAAGCTCGGATTGAAGATCAAAGTCAAGCAAATCACTGATGGTGTTCAGCTAAACAACGCCACTGCCCAAGGTAGCGTCGATGTGAACGCCTTTCAATCTTATTCATATTTAGAAGCATACAATAAGGAACATAAAACCGCCCAATTGGCAGCACTAGGCACCACCTACTTAGAACCACTTGGAATTTATTCCGATAAATACAAAAAGGTGACTCAGATCCCCAACGACGCTACGATCGCCATCGCCAACAATCCGGCGAACACTGCACGGGGGTTGTTGCTGCTTCAAAGCGCTGGCCTGATCAAGTTAAAGAAAAACTTTGGCACGCTGGGTAACACTAATGACATTGTTTCAAACCCTAAGCATCTTAAATTCAAACAAATTGATGACACCACTGGTCCTCGAGTTCTCCACAACGTCGATGCCGTTTTGATTTCAAATACGGTGGCACTGGAAGGCCACTTGAACGTTTTGAAAGACTCGATCTTCCACGAAAGAATCGATACTGATACCAGAAGTAATATCAACGTATTGGCAACTGCCAAGAAGAACAAAAGTAACGCAAGCTACAAAAAGCTGGTCAAACTGTACCATGAACCAACAATTCAAAAATACATCAAAGATCAATATGCCGGAACAAAAGTCGAGGTGCAAAAGCCGCTTTCTTATTTGAAATGATGATCTAGATATAAAAAACAATCTAATATTCGTCAGCAAAGTGTTTATAAATGCAACTTGGTTTTCCATTCTTATATTGATAAAGCTTGCGATAAACGGCTGACCCCGGCTATTTAACAAAGAGGACCAACTATTCCAAAAATCCGGAATAATTGGTCCGCTTCGTTAAATTCTGGGATTAAATCGCCTTTCGTCCCAATCTTGCAATTCATGATTTATTTTTCAGTCGCTAGATAAATTAACGTTCCATTATTTTGACTATCATCCAACTGCTCAGAGGGATATGGGGTTGTGAAATATGAACTCGGACTGTCTTGGGCGCCGTCAAACGATGCAATTCCAATATAGTCGTTATTCATACTTTGGCGTTTCTCATCGGTATAACCGTTATCATTTAGGATGCTCTTGACATGATTAATTCTTGGTGTGATTGGTTTGCCGGCTGTTTTGCTTAAATACCACATGATGTTGTCACTGTTTTGACTTGCACCAGCAGGCTTCATCCCATCAACATCCACGTAGTTCGTGTAATTTGGGTCAAAGCTTGGTTTGTTGTCAAATCCAGTCACGGCAGCTTTAGATAAATCGAGCTTCAACTTGGCATTGGGAAACAGCTTTAGAATTGCTCTGGCCAATCGCTGTGATCGGTCTGTCTTAACATAATGAGTAAAGGCTGATTCAGAGGAAAAATCAGTTGGCGATTTTGCTAGCAATCGAGTAAGATAGCCACTCCAGACCCAACCTTTGATCTTGAAATTCGAACTGGCGCCCACATAATAGTAAACTGCTCGTTTGCCGTTGTAATTTTTAACCTGAGCGTAAAAAACGTACCAGTTTGAATTTGGATAATTCTTAATGTTATGCAGCCGCTTCGTATGACGGTAATTCCATAGATATGCCGATTTGTTGAGTGATTTGGCTTTGTACGGCACAGAACCCACTTGCGCCTTCTGATAGTCAAAAGTGTAATTGGTCGGAATCTTGCTGGCTTCGGTAACGCTGTTCATCATGATTGCAAAGCCGAAAATCGTTCCCAATAAAATCAACGTTAATTTTAATTTGTTTAACATAATTATCCCCTTTTCAGAATCATTCGATCTCTAAATAACCCCATTTTGCATTCAACAATTAATTATACCAGCAAATGATCGATGCCCGTCAACCATTGATTGAACGACCCGTGAATATTTTTATTTTGAAACATCTTCATTGTCACCCCATCGAAATTTATGTTAATGTGAATTCAACAATCCAAAAGTTTATTTAATCACTATGGGGGGGAATCTCTTAATGCATTTAATCAAAGCTCAACTGACAAAACAATTAGCAATCACTGCTGGCGCGGCGATCGCAATTCTCTGTTCTTCAGCAATTGCGGCTCATGCTTATACCGACTTAGGAAACGATATTCACATTCAATACGTGAAAGTTAAACGGCCAATTTTTACGGGGCAATACACTAAAGTTAATGGTAAAAAAGGTCACAAAATTATCACCCCGAAAGGCACCATTCTGAAGCTTGAAGCAACTGGTTCTACCAAAGAAGGTCCATCTTTTGGGCAACTAACCCGGGGCCTCGTGAGTTACCAAAAGCAGCAACACATTTATCAGGTTACCAAGGGCCCTGAATTGAATGTCAAACAGTACAATACGAAATACTTCACCCCATACAAATTAAAATTACCGATCCGAACACTGGCTCTGCAGGCCGGAAATGGCTACACCAACAATAAAGCCGGTAATTATCGACCAATCTTCTACATTACGCTAGATGGCTACCTGCAGTATTACACCACCGCCCGGCTGAAACATTACGGCGTTCTAAACAGTTGGCAATCCACCAAAGCGACCGTAGTGATAAATAATCCACTTTGGACGATTAAACCGAGTGCCTCTGTGAAAGTTAACTCATTCAAAGTTAAGGGAAATACTTCCTACATTTATTTTAAAAAACCAATTAAGGGGCTTGCTGCCAAGAAAGTTTCTGCAAAATACTATCGATTAGCAATCAAAAAGTTGCACAGCCAGCATCAAGAGTGGCGTTATGGCGATGAAAATTGGCAGGACGTAAGCTGGATCACCTACAATGTCGGTGACCATCCCTTCTATAATTTAGTGGATATGTCTGCAGGTGATTAATTTTCTGAGACATAGGAAGAAATTGGGACGAAAAGCGATTTGATCTCAGAATTTAAGTGAAAAAAGGCGGCTTGCAAAATTCGAATTTTGCAAGCCGCCTTTTTTTAACTATTCAATTGTCTTTAGCTTACCCCTAAATTCATCAAGGGTCTTGTAGCCTTTCTTTTCCATAATGGCTTTTAATTCTTTCGAAATCCGTTCAAAAATTGGCGTTCCGTCAAATCCAAAAGCCGTTCCGATTTGAACAAGGTTGGCACCGCACAGGACGTGCTCAAAGACGTCCTTACCGGATTTAATCCCACCGGTACCGATGATTGAAATTTCTGGTCTCAATCGTTGCCGTAAGGCTCTCACGTTGGCTAAAGCAGTTGGCTTGACGTAATCGCCACCCAAACCACCAAAGCCACCCTTAGGTTTGATGACCACTGATTCAGTTTCGGGATCAACAACTAAACCATTGCCGATCGAATTAATAACATTAATGTAAGTCACCGGAAAATCATTCAATACTTCGGCGATGCCGTCAAACTGGTTGAAGTCAAAGTATGGGGGTAACTTCAAGCCTAATGGTTTCTTGAAGAAACTAAAGGCTGACGTCAACACATCCCTAACTGCTTCAAAGTCATAACCTACTTGTGATTTACCAGCAATATTTGGGCAGGAGAGGTTCAATTCAGTCAAGCCAGCAAATGAACTGGCCTGAATTTTCTTGAGCATTTCAATGCTTTGGTCAATCGATAAACCAGCAACTGATAAAATGACTTGTTTGCCATTCTTGCCTTGATTGGCTTCAGCAAATTCCAAATAATAATCCAGCCCATGGTTAGGAAGTCCCATCGAATTGATGCAGCCCATCGAAGTGGCTTTCATCCGGGGACTTTCATTCCCTTTTCGAGGTTCTGGCGTGGCACTCTTCGTCACACAACCACCCGCATCAGAATCTAAGATCTTATCGAGCTCTTCGGTTGTGGCACAACGAATGCCAGCTGCGTTTAACAAGAGGTTGTCAAACTTGTAGTCACCAATTTGTGATGCGAGCGAAATATTACTTTGCATTTGCTTCCTCCCGTTTTGTCCAGTCCCAAGGGGCTTTATGCCAAGTTGATAATCGTGAGTACTGTTCATCTGAGAATTTGTTTTCTTTATGACCTTGTTTGATCAGTTCTGCGTAACTTAGAAGGGGTGCTAATTTGGTATCGGCAGCGGCAAAATTCTTGTCAGCATCAGGCAAGCCATAAGTAAATACTGAGGCCACGCCAATCACGTTAACGCCCTCGTTGCGAACCGCTTTGACAGCGCCCAACACACTACCACCCGTGGAAATTAAATCATCAATCAAAACAACCTTGTCGTCCTTGGTAATCCGACCCTCAATTTGTTTGCCGGCACCGTGATCTTTAGGCTTGGCCCGCACGTAGATCAGTGGCAGGTTCATTCGTTCGGCAACCCAAGCAGCATGTGGAATTCCAGCGGTTGCCACACCGCCAATAACCGTTGCATCAGGATAGCTTTTCTTGATATTTTCAGCTAAGCCATCCGCAATCATGTCGCGTAATGATGGAATGGAAATCGTCAATCTGAAATCAGTGTAGATTGGGGACAAAATGCCACTTGCATATCTAAATGGCTTTTCAAGGTTGATACTAACAATTTGATTATCAATTAATGATTGAATGATTTGATCAGTTTGCATAATTCCACTCCTCTAATAGTTTGTGATAAGCGGCGACTGGATCGGTTGCCCGGATGATTGGCCGGCCGACAACTAAGGCTGAACTGCCATATTCAGCGGCTTGCTTAGGCGTTGCAGTTCTTGATTGGTCATCCTTAGGAAAATTAGCAGGCCGAATTCCTGGGGTGACGTATAAGAAGTCATCGCCCACTTGTTTTTTCAATGAGCTAACTTCAAGTGGCGAGGTAATGACCCCATCGGCACCGGATTGCTTGGCGAGTTTTGCCAATGAAACCACTTGATCAACCATATCTAACCGACAGTTCTGCTCATTTTTTAAAGCATCATCAGTGATGGAAGTTAATTCTGTCACCGCCAAGAGCTTAGGGCTTGGAACCCCAGCTTCTTCACTGCCAAGCTCCAGGCCTTCCTTTGCGGCAGCAATCATTTCTGAACCGCCTAACGCGTGAACAGTCGTATAGGTGACGCCTAGTCGACCAATTTGCATCATTCCCATTTTAACCGTGTTGGGAATATCTTGCAGCTTAAGATCCAAGAACACTTTGAATCCTTTAGCCAAGAGTTGGCGAACAATGTCGGGACCTTCCCCATAGAAAAGTTCCATCCCAATCTTCACAGTCATGCCCTCATCGCTTGGAAACTGGTCGATGATTTTGAATAGGCCTTCCTTGTTAGCAACATCCAATGATACAATTAATGGTCCTCGCATAATTACCCTCCATCTAATGACATAAAAAGAGCCCGAGACTGCAGAATTCAGCACACTAACGCACTCATCCTCGCAAAATCACGGACTCTTGATTTAATTTTCGTCCGCTTTTGGCCTCTCTGAACCAAATTAAAGCTCTTTTATTTGTTAATAACTTTATCACGTTGACAGACGCAGTTCAAGTGAATTCTGTCTGCTTTTATTAAAGTCAAACAGACAATCACAGATATTCTGAATTGACGCCTTGCAATCCCCCAATATCCATGTAATAATGTGAACAACAAAAATAACGAATGTCAGCGAGCATTCATTTGGAGGAATTCGACATGGAAAATACCAAAGCATCACTTACGCACAGCCATACTTTTACCAAGAATCAGAAATGGGTTATTGCTTCTACCAGTTCTGGATTCGCATTGGAAAATATGGATGTGCTATTTTTATCGTTTGCGATGAGTTCAATGATCGGCCAACTACATCTCAGTGGTGGCGCTGCCGGATTAATTGGTTCAATCACCAACTTGGGCATGTTGTTCGGTGGTGTCATCTTTGGCTTGGTCGGTGACCGATTTGGCCGAGTTAAGACGTTTACCTATACCATCTTCATTTTTGCCTTCGCAACTGCCATGATGGCTTTCGCCAATAACATTACATTAATTTATATTTTGCGGTTCTTAGCTGGAATCGGTGCCGGTGGTGAGTACGGTGTCGGTATTTCACTGATTGCTGAATCGTTCCACAAGAACCAAATCGGTAAGATGACTTCAGTAGCCGCAATCGGTGGCCAAATTGGGGCTATTTTAGCTGCAGTTACAGCGGCCTTGGTCATCCCCACGCTTGGTTGGCACGCACTCTTCCTCCTTGGAATCGTGCCGGTTGTCCTGACATACTTTGTCCGTCGTCACTTGACTGAAACCACTGAGTTTGTCCAAGCTAAGAAAGCCGAAAAAGAATCAACTACCAGTGCCGTATTCAAATACATGTTCAGTTCACCAAAATTAGCTTATCAAAGTTTCGCCTTGATGATTATGACAACTGTTCAAATTGCCGGCTACTTTGGCCTGATGAACTGGCTGCCAATCATCGTTCAAAAACAACTTGGCTTAAATGTTTCCGGCTCATCACTTTGGATGATTGCCACAATCATCGGGATAAGTTTGGGCATGATGACTTTTGGTTCAATTCTGGATTACTTTGGTCCACGCCGCGCATTTGGTATCTTCCTGCTTGCTTCGGCTGCAATGGTCTTCACGATTACGTTGGCTCATAACACGGTTTCACTATTAATCATCGGTGCGATCGTCGGCTTCTTCTCAAACGGAATGTTCGGCGGTTACGGCGCAGTCATCAGTCGCTTGTACCCAACTGAAATCCGCTCAACTGCTAATAACGTGATTGTCAACATCGGCCGGGCAGTTGGTGGCTTCTCGTCAGTGATCATTGGTATCTTGATGGATCACTACTCACTGACAGTTGTCATGGGCTTCCTATCAATCCTTTACGTCATCAGCTTTGTCACAATGGTTACCCTACCAGGGTTGAAAAAGTTGAGCTCACGGCAAACGGCTTAAGCAATAGTTTAATCAATCATTCAAATATCTTTAGATCATTATGAAGTAAAGTTTCAACCGCAAAAAGGAGTTTCTGCCACTTAGCCTAATGCTAAGAAGTAGAAACTCCTTTTAGTACTTTCATAAATCACCAGTTAAAGTAATGGTCCACCCTTCCCGTTTAAAGCGGCGTTTTGCCAATCATCCCAAGTAATTTGTTTGTATGCCGCATCCCAGAAATACCATTCCAGCAGGCGGCTCTTTAGAAAGGTTTGCTTGGCCTGTTCCTGCTCACGAGGAGTAGCAGATTTGGCTTCATAATCGATGATATTAAAGAACTGCTGAATGAACCCGTTCGGACCGAGAAAATCATCGCCACCCATCGTTAGGAAGCTTTGAAACGGCTCTTTTTCGACCCGGGCTTGCTTAGAAACGAATTTGCCTAACTCAATGTACATCCATTCCCCAGCCGCAAACGAAGGCAGAATTTGGAGAACACTGTGCGTTTGAATGGTCGCAGCCATATGTTGGCGATAGAGTTGATTAATTGGTTGAATCGGCGTCTGCTTCAGCGTTTCCCAGTTGTGAGGCATTGATTCCGGCTCGCGGTGCAGCCAATCCCGCAACATCGTCAATTGAAGATTCTGGCGTTTATGAAATAGCAGCGCTTGTTCAGTTGTCGTGCTGTTGTCGATCAATGCATTAATAATCCCGACTTCGTTATACTCAAAGGCAATATCCTGTTCATCGTAATACTGCAACTGTTCCGGCGTTAACGTAGCATGGATAATTCCTCGGACAAATGGATGCTTTTCGTTGGCGACTAAGTAAGGTTCGGCTTCAAATAACATATCTTGAGATAATGACATTGGCAATTTCCCTCCTGTTGTGGCGGAGGGGGCTACTCTGCTTTGAAATGACACCATTGATTCAGCCGTCGCCTATCCTCACAACAACAGCTCACTTGGGTCTTCCTGCGACAGTCCTAACTGTATCAGGTTCTATGGGTATCATCTCAGCCATTAAAGCACCCCAGACCACGGATTAATTTATGTGATAGTCTCATTATAATTGGCTGACATCTAAAAACAACTGCTGATTGAGTTGGCTTCTAATGATTTAAGTTCCCACGCAGAGAGCTGTTTTTGAACCGGCTCCCCTTGTATCTTGCGTCTGCGTGGTTAATAATAGATAGTAACGGTCAATTAGGCTATTACATTTATCCTGAATAAGAAGGAGTCACATAAAATGAAAAAAATCATTGCTTTTGATATGGATGCCACCACTGCCGAAACGTTCCCGGTTATTTTTGATTCGTTCAGAAAAACCGTCCATGATTATACTGGAAAATGGATCAGCAACCAGGTCATCCTTGCCCAATTCGGTGCCAACGAAATTGGGATGCTCAAAGAACTAATTCCGAACTATTCAGATGAAGTTTTAGAGACCTTCCATAAAAATTACCGCAGCGCCCACATGTTACTGCGGAAACCCTTCGATGGGATCAATGATCTTTTACATATGCTCCACGAACACGATGTCATCACGCCAATGATTACCGGCAAGGGTGAGCAAAGTTTACAAACCAGCCTGGATGCCCTGGGATTAGCCGACCAATTTGAACCGGTAATGTCTGGCTCTCCTGATGGCTCAATTAAATCCAAACAATTCGGTGATGTACTCAAAAAATATGATCTGCCAAAGGATCAGATGGCTTATATTGGTGATGCCACTAGTGACGTTGAAGCCTGCAAAGATGCCGGCATCACGTGTTATACGGCCGCTTGGTCAATCAACGCCAAGCCAGCCGAAATGGAAAAGCTTAATCCTAATGAGGTCTTCACCTCAGTTGAACAGCTTCGCAATCGATTATTAGAGAATTAAAATAATTTTAATTTGCCCGCTGTACCACTGAAAACGCGTAGTATAATCGAACCCAATGAACCAAGTTTATTTATGAGGAAGGATCTGTTTAACTTATGAACATTCAAGAAGGCTATATGCCCTTTAAAAGTTACAAAACGTATTACCGGATTGTCGGTGACCCAACTCCAGGCAAAGCACCACTCCTGCTCATTCACGGTGGCCCCGGCTCATCTCATAACTACTTCGAATTACTCGACGACTATGCGGAAACGGGCCGGCAGTTAATCATGTATGACCAGGTTGGTTGCGGCAAATCGTCCATCCCTGACGACGAATCAATTTACGTGAAGGAAACTTGGGCTGAAGAATTGATTGCCCTGCGGAAATATCTCCACCTTGATCAAGTCCACATGTTAGGCCAATCCTGGGGTGGCATGTTGGAAATGTTGTACCTCACCCACTATAGTCAAGACGGCGTGAAGAGTGTCATGATTGACGGCTCACCGGCTTCTATTGAATTGTGGCGCCAAGAACAACATCGCCTAATCAAATACTTAAGTCATGAAGATCGTCAGGCCATCGCTGAAGCTGAACGGACTGGTGATTTCACGAATGTTAAATACTTAGCTGCCAATGATCGCTATATGGAACGCTACTGTTGGGATGATCCCGATGAAAATTCACCGGAACCGCTAAGACGCCCAACCAACGGCAAAAAGGCCAGCTTAATTGCAGAAGGTCCAAATGAATTTACCGAGAATGGGACCATCGGCGACTTTGACGTCACTGACGATCTCAAGAACATTCACGTCCCAGTACTGGTTACCAATGGCACTGACGATCTCTGCACGCCCTTGATTGCCAAGTCGGTTTACGATCACATCCCTGGTGCTAAGTGGCATTTGTTTGCAAATAGCCGACATCTCGCCCTATTGGATCAGCACGACGAATTTATGAGTGTGCTGGACAAATGGCTGAAGGAAAATGATTAATCATTAAGGATTACAAGCTCAAAGTGCACCACGATGGTTAAACCTAACTATCGTGGTGCACTTTTGCCTTTAACCATTTACCAACCCCCAGCTATACCCCTGCTCACCAGGTTAATAATAAAAAGATACATATAAAAGCCAACGTACAAATCACATTAATGATTGTAATGGTAATCAAGCCGTTTGGATTATATGGATTGATTCTTTTTCCACTGGGTACCCTGACCCAAAAATCAGTGTGCTCTTTGTACTCGCCTCTATGTTGACGAACATTGTAAATTGTCAATCCATACAAATACCAGAAAAGGATTGCCAGAAAGAGCAGCTGAATACCCACGCCATCATTAACGGGAATAATCCTTGTTTGAATGAGCATGATAGAACCAATTACGACAACAATCACCAAAAATATCAAGGCATATAAGACTCGTAAGGGTTTAATTGCTTGTTTCATTCAGCAGACTTCCTTTCGCCAGACATTCAGATTTGAATTAATTATAGTCTTATTTCAAATTTCCACATCATTTATTTGGAACTAATCTCCTGTTATTTGATGGTCCTTTGCATCTTATTGAAACCAGCAAACGGCTACCCAGATCAGCAACCTCATGATTAATTGAATCAAAATCATGGGAATTACCTCTCAGTAGCCGTTTTTTAGTGATAAATGTATTGATTAAGATTGAAGATCCCGAAAGCCAATATCCTTCCGATAATAAAAGTTCGATAGATTAATCCGACTTAACTCTGCATAAACTTTTGCTTGGGCACACTCCAAGGTTGCCGCATGGTTATAAATTGTGAAAATCCGGCCACCAGAACTGTAGAGCTTGTGGTTTCTTTCGGTGACCCCTGCGTAGAAGACGTTATTGGGTAAGTTAGGTAATTCAATATCTTGTTGCGGCGAGGCTGGATAACCAGGAGCGGCGATCACAACCCCCAGGTAAAATTCACCGGTCTGCCATTTCACTTCTGGCAGCTTATGATCAATCAAATCAATTGTCATTTGGTAGAAATCAGATTGCAATTGAGGCAGCAGCACTTGAGTTTCCGGATCTCCCAATCGCAGGTTATATTCAATCACTTTGGGGCCCTCCTCGGTGAGCATGCAGCCAATGTAGATCACCCCAGCAAATTCTAAATTTTCCTTGGCAAGGCCAGCCATCGTTGGTTCAACAATCTTTTGAATGGTTTCTTTTTGAACTTCTGCAGTAATATGAGGAACCGGCGAGTAAGCGCCCATCCCACCAGTATTAGGACCAGTTTCGCCTTCGTGAATTTTCTTATGGTCTTGTGATATTGGGAAGAGAACTTTTTGATCACCACCCACAAACAACATCAGTGAAAATTCTTCCCCAGAAAGGAATTGCTCAATCAAAATTTCGTCAGACTTTTGAAAACTAGCGTCAATTGCGCCACGAAGATCGTCAATATCTCTCACAATTGAAACCCCTTTGCCGGCTGCCAAACCATTTTCTTTGACAACCATTGGTAGTGAAAGGGTGCGGGCATAATTTTCGGCCGTGTCAGCATCCGTAAATGTCTTAAACTGAGCCGTTGGAATTCCGTTCCTCATCATGAACTTTTTGGCAAATGTTTTATCACTTTCAAGCCGAGCTGAACTTTGGCTTGGCCCAAAGGCTTTTAATCCAGCTGCTTGAAATTTATCAACAATTCCCATCGCCAACGGGACTTCCGGGCCAACAAAGGTTAAATCAATTTCCTTACGCTGAGCAAAAGTAGTCAACTTGGCAAAATCCAGTTCATCAATATCGACAAGCTGAATGGCATCTTTTTTCATGCCTGGGTTGCCTGGAGCACAATAAACATTTTCAACCTGGTTGCTTTTTAACATCGTTGCTGCAATTACGTGCTCGCGGGCACCAGAACCAATAACCAAAACGTTTGCCATGAGAAGGTCTCCTTGTTTACTATTTTAAATATGTATGAAAGGCTGACAACCAGCCTTTTTTGTTTGCCGAAATTAGCTTGTGAGTTGAGCTTGAGGATGTGGCTTGGCTACATAGATTAGGACTGCTCCGCCAAGCAAAAACTTCCACATAAGCACCTCAACCACAAATTCCAAACCCAGGAATTTCCTAGGTTACATAGATTAGGACTGCTCCACCAAGCAGGAATCTGCACATAAGCACCTTCTTCAAAAATTCCCAAGACCAGGAATTCTTGAAGAAGGAGACTTATGCTCCGATCACTAACCGCTTGGCTCCGCACACTTTTTTAATGCCTAAAATGCCTTACTCCCGTCATCACCATCGCAATGCCGAACTTATCAGCCATTGCAATCGAGTCCTTATCCTTGATGCTGCCACCTGGTTGGATAATTGCTTTGATATCATGTTTAGCCGCATATTCCACACAGTCATCCATTGGGAAGAAGGCATCCGAGGCCATGATGGCATTTTCGTAACCGTCCTTTGGCATTGCCTTTTGGATCGCAATCTTGGCCGAATCAATCCGGTTTGGTTGGCCCATGCCGACACCCAGCGTCTTGGTATCAGTGGTTACAACCACGGCGTTACTCTTAACGTGTTTAACCACGTGTTGGCCGAATTGCAGCGCCTTTAATTGTTGTTCCGTTGGTTGAACTTTGGTAACGACCTTGAAATCAGGAATCTGATCAATTTCGTGATCACTTTCTTGAACCAACATCCCGCCACTCACAGTAACCTCTTCAAAACGATCTGGCTGCTCTCGGTGACTGAGGTCTGCCTTGAGCAAGCGGATATTTTTCTTCTTAGCCAAAATTTCAAACGCTTCATCTGAATACGATGGCGCGATGACAATTTCCAAGAAAATTTTGTGCATTTTTTCGGCAGTTGCGGCATCGATTTCACGGTTAACGGCAATAATCCCGCCAAAAATCGACATTGGATCAGACTCATAGGCTTCATCCCAAGCCTTTTCAATCGTATCCGCCACACCGACACCACATGGGTTCATGTGCTTCATTGCAATGACAGCCGGCTGATCAAATTCAGCCACCATGTTCAACGCGGCATTAGCATCCTTGATGTTATTGTAGGAAAGTTCCTTACCATGAAGTTGATTAGGAATAATCGATAATTTAGAAGGAATTGGCTTGCGATAAAAGGCAGCTTTTTGGTGACTGTTTTCGCCATATCGCAAGGATTGTTGCTTTTCGTAAGTTAACGTCAATCTTTCTGGGAATTCTTCCTCAGTCATGTAATTTGAAATCAACGCATCATAGGCGGCAGTGTGTCTAAACACCTTGGCTGCCAGGTGCTTTCTGAAATCAGCATCGTCTTTGTGAGCTTTTAACGCGTCCACAACGGGTTGATAATCAGCTGGGTCAACGACGGTCAAAACTCCGGCAAAATTCTTAGCAGCTGCCCGTAACATCGAGGGGCCACCAATGTCAATTTGCTCAATTGCTTGTGCTTCAGTTGTTTCTGGTTTCTCAATTGTCTGCTTGAATGGGTAAAGGTTAACCGCAACCAAATCGATTGGCGTAATGCCCGCATCCTGCAACTGCTTCATGTGATCAGGATTATCCCGCTTAGCCAAAATACCAGCGTGAATCTTGGGGTGCAAGGTCTTAACCCGGCCATCCAACATCTCTGGAAAGCCGGTGACTTCTTCAACACCAGTTACGGCAACGCCACCATCTTCAAGCGCTTTTTTGGTACCGCCAGTGGAGACAATTTCAAAATCTAGTTCCTTTAATTGTTTAGCAAAATCAACCAAATTACTTTTATCAGAAACACTTAGCAGCGCTCTTCTTGACATTAAATTTCTCCTCTTTCTAATAATTGTTTGATGACTTCTGGATAAAGTTTGTGCTCAGTTGCGTGAATCCGCGTTTCAAGATCACTTAACCGATCGTCCTGATGCACCGGAACTTTTCGCTGAGCAATAATTTTGCCGGAATCGATTCCAGAATCAACCCAGTGAATGGTGACCCCAGTGGTATCAACGCCAGCTTCAAACGCATCTTCAATCCCGTGGCGCCCAGGAAATTTAGGTAATAGTGCTGGATGAATATTCACAATTTCACCCTCATATTTGGCAAGTAGCGTTGGGCCAATGATTCGCATATATCCAGCCAAAATGATGAAGTCAATTTGCTCATCAGCCAATTTCTGGGCGATCACCTTTTCAGCTGCAGCCTTATCAGGATAATCCTTGAAATGGATAACAAATGTCGGCACAGATTCTTTGGTTGCCCGGTCAAGCACATGAACTTTTGAATGATCACACACTAACAGCTTGACGTTAAGCGGCAGCTTTTCTCTTTTGAAATACTCGGTCAAGGCTGTGAAATTTGTCCCTTCACCTGAAGCAAATATTGCGATGTTTTTGACGTCTGATTTCATCATTAATCCTTTCGAATAAGTACTTCTTGGAAACCGGAAACAAGTCGGCCAACCTGGTACACCTGTTCTCCAGCTTCGCTTAACGCTGCTCTTACTTGGTCAACGCTTTCTGGGTGAACAGCCAAGACCATCCCCAAGCCAAGATTGAAAGTATGTTTCATATCATCGAATGATAATTGACCAATCTCTTGAAGATCATTCATGATTGGTGGAACCGGCCAGCTGCCATAATTAAACTCAGCAGCTAAATTATCCGGCAAAATCCGGGCAACATTTTCGGGCAGGCCACCACCAGTGATATGGGCAATTGACCCAATTAACCCTTGTTCAACGAGTGGCAAAACCGATTTGACATAAATTCGAGTTGGTCGAAGTAACTCATGCTTAAGATCTTGATCAAGGCCCGGCAACTGATCGGCCAACTTGTAATCATGCTGCTTAAACAGAATATCACGGACTAAACTAAAGCCATTTGAATGCAGCCCGTTTGACCCTAAGCCCAGCAAAACATCGCCTTGGCGAAGAGCTGCTTTATTCAACAATTTATCTTTATCGGCAATTCCCACGGCAAATCCAGCTAAATCATAATGCCCGTTCGTATACATATCCGGCATTTCGGCGGTTTCGCCACCAATCAGCTTGGCGCCTGCTTGCTTCACACCCTCGACAACCCCAGTGACAATTTTCTTGGCATTGTCCGGATCTAGATGACCAATCCCTAAATAATCCAAAAAGAAGAGTGGCTTGGCTCCCTGGGCAAGAATATCATTGACACACATTGCCACAAGGTCAATCCCGACGGTTTCATTCAAGCCAGCTTGGATGGCAATCAACAGCTTCGTACCAACCCCATCAGTTCCAGACACCAACACGGGATTTTTATACTTCCCGAGTTCCAAGGGAAACAGCCCGCCAAATGCACCCAACTCGCTATTTTTGGATAAATTTTTAATTTCATCGACTAGTTTGTAACCAGCGTTAATATCGACGCCGGCTTTTTTATAGGCATCCATCAAAATTACCTCATCTCATTTGTTGTAGCTGGGCTTGATCACGATCATATTCTTCTTCGTAATCGTATAACGGTGTTGGATATTTACCGTCGAAGTAGGCAACACAGAGGCCCTTGTTAGGGGCGTCAGTCTGAAGATTAACCGAATCAACCACCCCTTCAACACTTAAAAAGCCTAACGTGTCACAACCGAATAATTTGCGCATTTCTTCAATGCTTTTATTAGCGGCGATCAGCTCACGAACATGTTGGATATCGATCCCATAAAAGCATGGGTAGCGCAGTGGCGGCGAAGCAATTCGGAGATGAACTTCAAGCGCTCCTGCGTCTTTGAGCAATTTAACGATTCGCCGACTGGTAGTTCCCCGAACAATTGAGTCATCAACTAAGACGACTTTCTTCCCCCGAACAACCCCTTTAACGGCCGAGAGCTTCATGTTAACCCCTTGCTCACGTAATTCCTGAGTAGGTTCGATAAAGGTTCGGGCAGAATACTGATTCTTCACCAAGCCCATTTCATAAGGCAGACCAGATTCTTGGGCATATCCCATTGCGGCAGACAGCGAAGAATTCGGCACACCAATCACCATGTCAGCGCCAGGAACCGGTTGTTCACGGGCTAACCGCTCGCCCATTCGTTTTCGGGCAGAGTGGACGTTTACACCGTAGATGTCTGAGTCAGGCCGAGCAAAATAGATGAACTCCATCGAGCAAATTGATAGCTGGGTATCGTTAGTATATTGATCCACTGTAATCCCAGAGTCATCAATTTTAATGAGTTGGCCGGGCTGGACATCAAACTTAAAGGTTGCGCCAACGGCATCCAATGCACAAGTTTCGCTGCAGACCACGTAAGCACCATTTGGCAGTTGACCAACCACTAACGGTCGAAAACCGTTGGGATCCAGCGCCGCATACAGACGATCCTTTGTGATAACCAAGTAAGCAAATCCACCCTTGATGATGTTCAGGGCTTCTTTCATTTGGTCATCGAGGTTATCTGCCTGACTCAGCCGAATTAAGTGCATTAAATTTTCACTGTCAGAACTGGAATGATAAATTGCGCCGCGATCTTCCAAATTTTTTCGAATTGAAATTGCATTGGTCAAGTTCCCATTGTGGGCCAGGGCAAACTGGGTATCACTAAAATTGAACGGGAGTGGCTGAATATTTTCAAGGAGATTACTACCGGCAGTCGAATAACGAACATGGCCAATGGCAGCCTTCCCAGTCATATCCTCAACGGCGTTAGGAGAGTCAAAAACTTCCGTCAATAAACCAAATCCCCGCTTGGTCTGAAGATGACCGTCATTATTAACTGTAATGCCAGCCCCCTCTTGACCACGATGTTGAAGGGCGAACAAGCCGATATAGGTGAGTCTGGCAGCGTCAGGAGTTCCCCAAACGCCAAAGATCCCACATTCTTCATTGAGACTTTTTACTTCAGACGGCATTGTAGTGCCCCTTTCCAAATATTGAACGCGGCGTCAACATCGATATCAAAGTAACCATCCGTTGCTTGAACAAACAAATGATTATCAGCAGTTACCTTTCCGAGTAACTCTGCTTGGCTGCCCGCAATTTGTTCAAATTGTGCTTGGCTCTCTCGTGGCATTGAAACCAAGAACCGTGATTGAGTTTCAGAGAAAAATTGGTTAACGCTCAGTAAACCTGAAAGGCTAACCCCAAGTTGATTGCCAAATGTACTTTCAGCAATCGCTGTGATCAAGCCACCTTCTGAAATATCATGAGCACTATTCAATAAGTTTGCTTGAATTGCTTTTGTGATTAACTGCTGAATTTTTAATTCATAATCTAAATCAAAGTCAAATAGCTGACCAGAAATATTGCCAGTCTGCATCTTTTGAATTTGCGAGCCATTAAAGCCGTCACCCGTTTTACCAACAACGTAAACCAAATCCCCAGCCTGTTTGAAATCTTGAGTGGTCACATGGTCAAGGCCTTTGATCAAACCAACCATGCCGACCATCGGTGTTGGATAAATTGGCACATTGTCATATTCATTATTTAATGAAACATTTCCGGAAATGACTGGTGCTTCAAATTTTTCGCAGGCTTCACTCATTCCCATTACGGCTTGATCCAACTCATAAAATTGATCTGGCTTTTCGGGATTACCAAAGTTAAGGCAATCAGTAATTCCTAGTGGAACAGCTCCTGAAGCAACGATGTTTCGGGCAGCTTCAGCGACTGCCATCTGACCACCCACCCGCGGATTCAAATAGAGGTAGCGTCCGTTGACATCGGTGGTGATTGCCAAGGCTTTGTCATGATGCCGAACTCGAACCACGGCTGCATCTGAACCGGGAGCAACCACTGTATTGGTCTGAACCTGCGTATCGTAAGTTTCGTAAATGTCTTCTTTGGAAGCAATGGTTAATTGATCCAGCATTTGTTTTAAGGTTTCAGTTGGATTGGCAATTTGAGGTTGATACTGTTTCGGTTCAGCGTCCCTCAAATGTTCAGGGACTGCTGACTTCCGATGATAAACGGGGGCTTGAGAAGCCAACGAATCAACTGGGACGTCTGCGACCACTTCACCATGTTGGCGCAATTGATATTGGTGGCCTTCAGTAACGTGACCAATAACGACGGCGTCAACCCCATGATCGGCAAACACTTTCAGCACTTCGTCTTCTTGGCCAGCCTTCACACATAACAACATCCGTTCCTGTGATTCGGAAAGCATCAACTCAAAAGCAGACATGCCAACTTCTCGTTGGGGTACTAAATCAAGATCAAGAACCATGCCGTTACCACCAGCCTTGGAACCCATTTCTGCGGATGATGAAACGAGACCGGCAGCGCCCATATCTTGAATGCCAACTAGCGCATCCGAATGATTATTAATCACGTCAAGGCAAGCTTCCATGACTAATTTTTCAGTAAATGGATCCCCAACTTGAACGGCAGATCGTTGGCTTTCGTGTTCTGAATCGAATTGGAATGAGGCAAATGACGCCCCATTAATGCCATCCCGACCGGTTTTGGCGCCAACGTAGATAATACTGTTCCCAACTCCGGCTGCGGCCCCAACTTCGATTTTATCGAGATCCATCAGACCCACACACATTACGTTTACTAAGGGATTGTGTTCATAGGCGTCATCAAAGGCAGTGTCACCACCAACCGTTGGTACGCCAATACAATTACCATAAGCACTAATGCCGGCAACGATCTGCTGGATAAAATACTTATCACTGTCAGTCTTAGGAGCGCTGAATCTTAAGCTGTCCAGATTGGCAATTGGTCGAGCACCCATCGAAAAGATATCCCGTAAAATACCCCCAACTCCAGTCGTTGCGCCTTGGAATGGCTCAACTGCTGAAGGGTGATTATGACTTTCGGCTTTAAAAACAACGCCTTGATTGTCACCAATATCAATGATGCCGGCACCCTCACCAGGACCCTTCACAACGTGTTTACCTTTGGTGAAGAACTTTTTTAGGACTGGTTTGGAATTCTTATAAGAGCAATGTTCGCTCCACATACCAGAGAAAAGCCCAACTTCGGTGTAATTAGGCAATCGATGCAAAACATCGTCCTTGATCAAGTCATATTCGTGATCGGTCAAACCCATTGATAAGTACAACTTGTGATCCCTAATTTGTTCCGGTGTTGCTTCAGTTTGAGTTTGTTCCGCGACTTTATTCATAGATAACCCCTCGACTCTTAATATGCTTGACGATCGACTGAAAGACCCCCTTGCCGTCACTTGAACCTAAGATATCTTCGACGGCCCGTTCTGGATGGGGCATCATCCCTAATACATTGCCTTGTTTGTTAACAATGCCAGCAATATTATCAACACTACCATTTGGATTGTTGGTATATTTGAAAACAATCTGGTCATTGGCAACTAAATCCTTCAATGTTTCTTGATCTGCATAATAATTCCCATCACCATGAGCAATTGGCAACGTAATCAATTGGCCCTTTTGATATTCAGAACTGAAAATGCTGTGATCATTATTGACGACCAAGGTTTCATCTTTGCAAATGAACTTGGCAGATACATTTTTCTGCAAGCTGCCAGGTAGCAGGCCTGCCTCAGTCAAAATTTGAAATCCGTTGCAAATTCCCAATACTGGTTTGCCACTCTTGGCGAATTCTTGGAGAGCGGGAATGATTGGTGAGAAGCGGGCAATTGCCCCACTTCGTAAATAGTCACCATAAGAGAAGCCTCCGGGAATCAGAACAGCATCAAACCCAGCTAACGAATCATTCTTATACGAAACAAGTTCAACATCTTCTTTGATGATATCTTTAATTGCGTTATAGAGATCCATCTCACAATTTGATCCGGGAAATGCAAGGACAGCAAATTTCATTGGGCAGCCTCCGTTTCTTCAATTTCATAGTGATAATTTTCCATATTGTAGTTAGCCAGCAGCTTATCACAAATCTCATTAATTTCGGCATCTAGGTCAGCTTTTGATTTGCCATCCGCAACCGTTAATTCAAAATACTTGCCGAGTTTGACAGCTTCAACGTTCTCATAACCTAATCGTTGGAGGGCTTTGTGAACAGCCTCTGCTTCAGGGTTCAAAATTGATTTTTTATAATTAACATAAACTTTTACAAGCGCCATTAGTTAACACCTTCCACTTTTTCGAGGCGACCAAGGATTTCTTTATAAACTGGGACTAGTGCGCCCAAGCCCTTTCGGAAGACATCCTTATCAAGCGACTTCTTCGTATCACGATCAACCAAACGACAACTATCAGGGGAAATCTCGTCGGCGAGAATTAAGTGACCATCGGCGTCAATACCAATTTCGACTTTGAAATCAACCAAGTCAATGTTCATCTTGCCAAAGATTTCTTTCAGCCGATCATTGACTTTCAAGGCAATTGCCCGAATTTGGTTCATTTGATCTTCGGTGGCAATCTTCAAAGCCGCGACTTCAAAATCATTAATGAATGGGTCGTCGAGTTCATCGCTCTTGTAATAGAATTCGGTAACCGGTTTGTCGAATTTCATCAAATGCTTAACCGCAAATCGCTTCTCAAAACTACCTGAAGCAAAGTTGCGGACAACGGTTTCCAACGGAATAATCTGAACGCGTTTGACTAATTGATTGTTGGAATCAAGCTGCTTGATGAAATGATTTTCAATGCCATGTTTAGCCAGGTCAGTGAAGATTAAGGAAGAAATCTCACAATTAGTTTGACCCTTACCGGCCATTTGGACTTTTTTCTTGCCATTAAACGCCGTTACTTGATCCATGTAATGAACCCACATGATGTCAGGATCGTTGGTGGTAAACATTTCTTTGGCTTTTCCTTTGTACAAGAGGTCTTTTTTCTCAATATTGTTAATATCAGTCATTTTAATTTTCTCCCTTTAACATGTCGGTGGATTCAAGCAAGTCATCAATATTGTCACCAAGCACGGTAACGTGGCCCATTTTCCGTTGTGGCCGAATTTCTGCTTTACCGTAGTCGTGGAAATGCCATTCTGGATGATCTTTGAGTAAGTTGCGGGCAAGCGTTAGGTCAGTTCCCAGCAAGTTGCGCATGACCGCTGGCTTGGTTTGAGTAACGGCCGGAATTGGCAAGCCGCAGATACTTCTAATATGTGCCTCAAATTGAGAGATGTTGCAGGCTTCGATCGTATAATGACCGGAGTTATGTGGACGTGGTGCTAATTCATTGACCATGATATCTTGATCATCAATCACAAATAGTTCAATTCCCAAAACCCCATACAAATCCAGCTTATTGGCGATAATTTCTGCATATTGATGTGCTTTGTCATGAACCGTCTGCGAAAATTGTCCTGGGGCAATGGTTGTGTGTAAGATGTGATTCTTATGGCGATTTTCAACCAATGGGAAGGTGATCACTTTCCCATTGAGGTCGCGAGTAACCATGACGGAGGCTTCAGCAATAAACTTTTGGCGGGCTTCCAGAATGCACTGCGTCTTATCGTATAATTCAGCAGCGCCATCGATATCAGCCGCGCTATTAAGGTCCATTTGCCCGTGGCCATCGTACCCGCCAGAGGTTGTTTTCAATATTGCGGGATAGCCAACTTCATCAATTGCCTTCTCAAGTGAGCGTTTATCGTTCACCGCTGCAAACTTCGTCACCGGCAGGCCACAATCACGGATGAAGTTCTTTTCATTGAGTCGTTCGCCAGTGATATGCAGTAAATTGACCCCTTGAGGAAGTTCAGCCACCTTTTTGGCTTTAAGTAAGGAAGCTTCATCAACGTTCTCAAATTCATAGGTCAATACATCCGACTTTTCGGCTAACTTCATGAGTGAATCGACGTCGGCATATTCAGCAACGATTTGAAAATCCGCCACCTGACCCGCTGGTGATTGTGGCGTTGGATCCAGAATGCCAACGTGATAGCCCATCGATTTGGCAATGAGCGCCATCATCTGTCCTAATTGACCACCGCCAACAATTCCGATTGTGGCTGGCGGCAGGATTGTTTTAATCGAACTGCTGCTCACTATTTTTGGCCTCCACTTTCTGCTCATGTTTCAAATCGAGCAACTTCTTTTCAATTGTTTTGTCAGTCGTTGCTAAAATCTGAGCTGCGAGTAACGCCGAATTTTTAGCGCCAGATTCACCAATGCTAACAGTCGCCACTGGTGCGCCAAATGGCATTTGGACAATTGAAAGCAAGGAGTCAATACCATTTAATGTTCGTGTTTTGATGGGTACCCCGATAACGGGTAATGTCGTGTTTGCCGCAATCATGCCTGGTAGATGGGCCGCCCCACCAGCACCGGCAATAATGACTTTCAAACCATTATTTCTGGCAGATTTACCAAACGCTTGTAGTTCGTCTGGCATCCGATGAGCCGAGATAACGTGCTTTTCATACGGAATCCCCAGCTTTTCAAGTTGTTCACATGCCAGCTTCATTGTTGGCCAATCAGATATCGATCCCATTGCCACTCCGACGACGTTTGCCATTTCAACACTCACCTTTTCGAATTTATTTGGTGTCTAAATCATACTGGCATCGATTTTAATTGTCAACCGCATTGTTCGTGTTTTAAACCATTTTTGTCCCTTTTTTACAAAAAATAGTTCATATTTTATGCTTTAACGTTTTAATTTCGATTGACTTTACTTCTTCAATCGAATCCAGCCAAGAAACAATTATTCAGCTCAAAAAATGTTAAACTTAAAGTAACGTTAACAACAATTAGGAGGCAACAATCATGAAATTCCGGACACTTGGAAAGACTGGCTATTCAATCAGTGAAGTTTCGCTTGGAACTTGGCAGCTCGGTGGTAAGTGGGGCACCCCATTTGACCCCAAAGATGCTGAAGAGACTCTTGCTGAAGCCTATGATCACGGGGTTAATTTCTTCGATACTGCTGATGGCTACCAGGATGGCAATAGCGAAAAGACGGTGGGCAAATTTGTTCAAACCCACCCAGATGTCCATTTCACAACTAAAATTGGTCGCAAAGAAATGCCATTAACCGTTGACCATTTCAATCCTGAACACCTCACCCGCTACGTTGAGGAATCCTTAACGAACATGGGAGTCGATGCATTGGATATGGTGTTACTCCATTGTCCGCCAATGCAGACCTATTACATGCCGGAAACTTTCTTCACAATGGATAAGCTCAAGAAAGCGGGTAAAATCAAAAATTACGGGGTGAGCGTCGAACGGGTTGAAGAAGGGATCAAAGCGATGTCGTACGACATTTCCGCTGTTGAGATCATCTTCAATATGTTCAGATTACGGCCAGCCGATTTATTCTTCGATCTCGCCAAGCAGCATAACATTGGCATTTTGGCCCGGGTCCCCTTGGCAAGTGGCCTATTGACCGGCAAATTCACGGCAGATACCAAATTTGCTCCGGAAGATCACCGCACAACCAATCGAAACGGTGAACAATTCGATAAGGGTGAAACCTTCTCCGGTGTCGATTACCTGACTGGTGTGAAAGCCGCCAACGAGTTAAAGGAACGCTTAGGCACCGACAACCTGGCTGCAACCGCCCTTCGCTTCATTCTAATGTACGATGCCGTTTCTGCTGTCATCCCCGGTGCCAGCAACCCGACCCAAATTGATCGTAACACGACTGCAGCTGACCTTCCTGCGCTTAGCGATGAACAAATGCAGATCGTCCGCGATGTTTACAATCAATATATTAAGAACCCCGTTGAGTATCTCTGGTAATCAAGAGCCCGAAGATCTCATTATTTAAAGTCAAAAAAAGTGGGCCAAAAACCGACAATCAGAAGCTGAAACTTCCATTGTTGATTCTTGGTCCACTTTTTTAATTTTAAAGTTATTTTACTTTGATCTCAGTAGCACTGACGAAATGGATTAAATTAAGCAGCCATTCAGCCACCAATAAACTGATTGCTAACTGTTCTTCATGACAATTGTCCGAGCGCATCGGCTGCAATTGATGGAAACAACGTGATCAGACGAGCAAGTTGATCAGCGCTGAATTTGAACTCAATTGCCGGCAGCAAAGTGTTAATTGCATTTTCTGCTTGATCGCTGATTTCGGTTGCTCCGACTAATTGATGCTGCTGATTATAAATTAAGGTGTTATCACCGATTTTTTCCTTAGTGACTTTCCGGTACCAATCATCTGGCAAATGATTGGTTTGAATATCGAAATTATCACTGTTCTTGGCGGCTTCCGGGGTTACCCCGACTTTGGCAATTCTTGGTGAGGTGAAGACAACTGAAGGAATCGCCGGATAGTTAATCGGTGCATCGCTATCCCCAGCGAACTGATGCATCAGGTAGGTTGACTCAAAAATGGCGGTGGGCGTTAACTTAGGTTGATCTTTATCGATCACATCCCCAGACGCATAAATATTATCAACACTGGTTTGCAGATGATCGTTCACGGAAATACCATTCCGATTATACTTAATCCCGAGCTTGTTTAAGCCAAGACCATCGACATTAGGGTTGCGGCCGGTTGCATCAAGCACCCAGCTGGCAGTAACTTGTTGATCATCATTGTAATGAACAACGAAATTATCGGCGGCTTTTTCAACTTCGGTCACCTTAGCATCATAAATAAACTGGACCCCACGAGACTTCAGGTCAGCCACCACTTGATCAACATAAGGCTGATAGAACTTTCGCAGCACCCGGTCGCCATGAGTCATGACTGTGACTTGAGCGCCAGCAGCGTTAGCAATTGTGGCAAATTCCAAACTAATATAGCCGGCACCGATAATCACAATTTGCCGGGGCAGCCGCTTTAAGTTCATGAACTCTTCGCTGTCATGCACCAGATCGTTTCCTGGCACTTCCAAACGGTGGGGATGCTGACCGGTTGAAATCACAATCTTATCGGCAGTTTTCGGTGCCCCGTCAACCATCACCGTATGATTATCAGCTAAGACGCCATAGCCCTTAATGATATCAATATTGACCGACTTCATTAATCCAGCAATCATGGTCGGCAATTCATCAATCACCTCATGCATGTGCTGTTCATTTTGTTCCCAATTAATCGAAATGCCACCAGAAACAATGCCGTCCAGTCGCTCAGTTAACCGAGCTAATTGAACAGGGGCATCCAACGTGATTTTGGCGTTACAACCCCGATTTGGACAAGTTCCCCCAATTAAATCGGTCTCAATTACCCCGACCTTTTTACCTGTACTTGCGAGTGGAATAGCGCCATCAAAGGTTCCGTGACCGCTGCCAATATACAAAACATCATAATCATATTGATTTGCCATAAATGTCCCTCCATTTATAAGTGAGCGGATCCAAGCGGTTAGTAACCGAAGCGTAAGTCTCCCCAATCAGAAATTCTGGTTTTTAGAATTTTTGATTGAGGTGCTTACGTGCAGGTTACTGCTTGGAGGAGCTGTCCTAAATCTCTGGTCGATTACGTTTCATAAGTAATCGTAACCCGGACGGAATTCACAAGCAAACAAATTGCCTATTAGGCTCTCACACCAAGTAATGAAGCGATGATATATAGTAGCCAAATATGAATCGGATAAAATGCATAGAAGAAGCCCTTCATACTTCGACCCAATTTGCCGTTATACATCACTAAAGGAATAATCGCAAAAGCCATCATCCACTGCGTGTTTTCTGATAGCAACGAGCTGAAATTAAATCCGGTTGACAGGAAGGCAAAGGCTGCAAGTGCCAGCATCTGCCAGCTGCGTTTGTTTCGCAACAGATACATCACTGGACCAAGATACAAAAAGAATGAGTTCTCAGCTGTGATTGGTGTTGGAATTGCAATGACGATTGCTTTATAGAAAATGCTTGGATTGCCTGTGCCAATGAATCCGATTAAGATACCGGCAAACAGCAGCGGCAATATAATAATACCAATTCCTAATAGGATGTTCCCCAACCGATGATCCCGGTGACCGTCGGCAATGGTTTGAAGACCGTACATGGTTAAAACACCGATGAACAAGTCACTAAAAATATTGTTCATCAGGCCGAAATTTCCCATACTGAAGAAATGCTGGACAACCAAGTTACCAATTCCCATTACCCAAAAGCCGATCAATAATCGTGACAGGTAGCGTCGCTGATCATGAGTGTGGGTAAATCCTTCAACGCTTAAAAACATAAAGATGGTCGCAACGGGTCGGCCAAACCAATCAAGCCAGTTCGGGGCCCCGGCCGCTGCAAACATTTCATGAAAATGGTCAATAAACATTAACGTAATCCCAAGTACTTTAATGTCAAAATTGGTTAGACCTCTTCTTCTGGTGGCGGTTAAATTCATGACTAATCCTCCAAATTCTTTCAAATCAATTTGTTAGCTGGTTAATTATATGAGTAACTAACTATGACGTTAAATTTAACCCTAACGCTATTATTTGTCAACGACAATATTTCTCATCGACAATTTAAAAACAGTCGACATTAACCAACTCCCCCCCACAAAGCAAAGAGGTTGGGACATTAATCGGCAAATTATTTATAAATGCAACTCAAGCTCACCATTTCATATTGATAAAACTTGCGACAAAAGGCTGCTCCCATAATTTAAGCAAAAGCGGCAGCGCATTCCAAAATCAGAATGCACTGCCGCTTTCACTTAAATTATGGGAGCAAATCGCCCTTCGTCCCACTCTCGATTCGCTTGTAATTGTTAATCAAGATTTAGTTCAATTGAAATGTGCTACTAAAAGTCTTCTTCGTCCAATCCTTCTCGAGGATCATTTCCAAGGAGTGCCTGCAGTTCAGCAATATTATGATTGTTCGTAGCCAACAGCTTTGTGAGTACCGCTGCCAAAACTGGCCGATCCTCTTTTTGAGCTAATTTAATGGCTCGGGTAATAAACAAGTTTTCCGTGTCATAATCGTGGACAAAACTATCGATCAACCACTCTGCAGAGTGATACTTGTTTTCACCATTTTCAGTTAACATCGCATACTCGCTGAACTCTTTTTGCGTAGTTGGCGTCAATAGATCTTCATCAATCAGAGTTGTTCCCAATGCATCCCTTTGCTTGTTGGCTTGTACCAACAATTCACCAAAGTAAGCCTTCAGAGAGTGAGCGTTCATCCCTTTGACATACCATTTGGCTTGCTGAAGCTTATCGGCTAACACCACTAAGTTTGATACAATGTGGCCAACCATTGCCCCCGCGGTTGGGGTGTGGTGATCAATATCTGCCTGCTTCACTTCTGCTGCAAATAAATCTTTTGGGGTTGTTTCAGCATTTTTAGTTGTCATTTTTCTACCTCATTCCTTCACTTTCATTGATTGAACTTCGTAACCTAAATCTGTCACTGTATTGGACAGATCATCAGCAGAGATTTTGGCACCATCAAACTCCGTCTTAACTTTGGCAGCGTTGAACATGACTTTAACGTCTTCAACGCCATCCTGTTTTGCCAATGCCCCTTGAATTTTTTGCATGCACGACGGGCAGGATAATGCGTCTAATTGTAGAATTGCTTTACTCATAATAATGACCTCCATTTATTGATTAGTGTATTTGTAAAGGGTAAGCTGATCGTTTTGTCTCTGGCTTGGATTAAAACGCTTGGATCCGCTCACTTATTTAGGACAGCTCCGCAAAGCAGGAACTTCCATATAAGCACCTCCAACAAAAATCCCTAAAAACCAGGGATTTCTGTTGAAGGAGACTTATATTCCAGTTCCTAACCGCTTTGCTACGCTCACTTACTGTCTTAATGATAATTCCGATTCCTGCAAAGATAATTGATCTGGATCAAGTTTTGCCACTTTTGTTCGATATTTAATCAATCTCATCGCATTGAAGATCACGACCAAGATACTTGCTTCGTGGACAAACATCCCACTTGCCATATAAATGTAGCCAAGCATTAACCCGATCAGTAGAAATACAACGGTGGCGATAGCGATAAAGATGTTCTCCTTTGTATTGGCAACCGTTTTTTTAGCAAGGCCAAACGCGTGAACCAGCTCTTCAAACTTCGAAGCCATCAACACAACATCGGAAGTTTCAACTGCGACGTCGGTTCCGCCACCCATGGCAATCCCAATATCTGCCGTGGCAATTGATGGGCTATCGTTAATCCCATCGCCGATGAAAGCAACCTTGTGCCCTTGAGCTTGATACTTCTTCACGTAGGCCACCTTTTGTTCTGGCAGCAGTTCAGCATGAACCGTATCGATGCCAATTTGCTGGGCAACCGCTTGGGCAGTCGCTTGATTGTCGCCCGTTAACATAATCGTTTGCTTGATTCCCAACTTTTTAAGCTGGCGGAGACTCTCGGCAACCCCTTGGCGAATCACATCAGAAATTCCTAAGATTGCACTCACCTGATGATTAATGGCAACAATAACGGATGAACTCCCCTGATTTTGAATGGTTTCCAGATCAGCTCGCTGCCGAGAAGAAAGATGAATCTGATGATCAGCCATCAACGCAACATTGCCAATGAACACTTGCTGATCTTCAATGTCAGCTTGAATGCCCCGACCTTTAATCGTATTGACTGAGCCTGTGGTAGCTTGATCACGGTGAACCCCTTTGCCGCTCGCAAATTGAACAATCGCTTTGGCCAATGGGTGATCGGAATGCTGCTCAATTGAGGCCGCCATTGCCAAGCCATCTTCATTAGCAGCATAGTTCTTAAATTGGGTCACTGCAGTTTTGCCTTCAGTTAAAGTGCCAGTCTTATCAAAGACTAAGGTATCAACGTTGGCAAAGGTATTCATCACCTCGCCGCCTTTAATCAAGACACCGTTCTTGGCACCATTACCAATCCCGGCAACGTTAGAAACCGGGGCGCCAATGACCAACGCCCCTGGGCAGCCAAGAACTAGCACGGTAATTGCCAAGCGAAAATCTTGAGAGATCAAACCCACCACTAGTGCAATCACTAACACAGCTGGAGTGTAATATGTCGCAAATTTGTCAATAAACTTTTCAGCTGGGGATTTAGTATCTTGGGCATCCTCAACTAACTCAACGATCTTGCCAAAAGTGGTCTCATCACCAACCTTAGTGGTCTCAACTTTGACGGTCCCGTTATCCAAAATCGTTCCTGAGTATACTGGGTCATCCTCAGTTTTGGTCACCAACTTGGATTCACCAGTAATGCTGGCTTCATTGAAATGACCAGAACCGGCCACAATTTTACCATCAACCGGAATTTGACCGCCGGCTTTGACTAGCACCACATCACCGACATCCACAAAGTCAACGTCGGATTCTGCCGTGCTGCCATCGTCATTCACAATCGTTGCAGTGGTTGGCGCCATTTCAGTTAAATCCTTGATGGAATGGCGGGTCTTAGCCAACGTCTTATCTTCCAGAAAGGTTCCAAAAAGAAATAAGAAGGTCACAATGGCGGACTCATTGTACTCACCGATGATAAAGGCGCCAACAACTGCGATACTGACCAGCAGTTCAATACTGATCGTTTTAAACCTTAACGCCGAGATCGCCCTTAGCAAAATTGGCACCGCAGAAATGATTGAAGCCAGGATAAATGCCCCTGTATAAAGCAGCGGCGACCCTAGTACATTTCCAAGCAGCCCAATTCCAATCAGAATCGCTGTTATTAACGTAATTTGATTAATGTGTTGATTAATAAATCGTTGTATTTTCATCATGTTTTGCTCCCGTCCTTTGATTATGCCTTAAGTATAGAGAGCAATCCCAAATAAATAATTGATCTGGATCAAGTCTTGCAAATTAAAATCATAACGCTTTGTGTATGCGACCGTTTTTATCTATAATTAAGTTAACAAATATGTTAGGAGGCTCCCCATGAAAATTATCGTGATTGGCGCAACCGGCCGAGTTGGATCGACCGTCGTTTCGAAGTTAACGGCTAATAAGGACATCGAAGTGTATGCAGGTGCCCGCCACCCCAAGAAAGTTCCCGTCGCCCCAAATGTCACGCCGTTTAAAATCAACCTACATGACACCAAGGACGAAATCAAAGAAGCGCTCCCGGAAGCGGGCAAATTGATTTTCGCTGCCGGCTCTGGCGGTAAAGATTTACTGCAAGTCGACCTCAACGGGGCTGTCAAGGTGATGAAAGCCGCCGAAGAAAAAGGCATCTTACGATTTATCATGCTGAGCTCAAAGGGTTCCTTAACCCCAGATTTATTTAGCGGTAAAAAACAATCCCCGCTGGCTGATTACTTAATTGCCAAGTATTATGCCGACGAATGGTTAATGAACAATACCCATCTGCAGTACACCATCCTGCAGCCAACGGCATTAGTCGAGAAACCGGGGTCGGGCAAAGTCACTTTGGGCGATTACACCACTAACGAAAATAGTATCGATAACGTCGCCGAAGTCCTCATCGGCTTAGCTGAGCACAATTCATCGATTGGTGAAGTCATTGAAATGAGTGCTGGCAATGAGCCAATTCCAGAAGCGATTAATCATTTAAATTAAGCTGATTTTAAATCTTAACTGAACGATTCATCATCACGTCACCTCGAGTGCTGTTGGATCGCTTTTTGTAACTTATGTTAGTTTTGATTACATTAATCACTTTGAATTTCAAAATAATTAACTCATTTTCGCCATCGGTTGGTTGCCCTTCCAACAACTGTGGTGACGTTTACAAATTCGTTTATCGTTTTCTCATTTTCTAACCATTTTCAAAAACTGCTGGAATTATCGCAAAGATGATGTTAGAATTTATGACATTAAGAAAAAGGAAGCGATGTTATGAATGCTGCAAATACCTCTTTTATGATTTTATCCAGTATTTTAGTATTGTTCATGACTCCTGGACTGGCGTTTTTTTATGGGGGTCTCGTGTCAAAGCGTAACGTGGTTAACACCATGTTGTCCGTCTTCATTATGACTGGTGTTGCAATTGTTTTATGGGTTGTGATTGGTTACTCGCTATCATTTTCAGGTGACATCAGTGGGATCATCGGTAACGTGAAGAACTTCTTCATGAATGGTGTTGATTTAACATCTCTGACGGCTACCAAGATTCCAACTGGCATATTTGCAATCTTTGAAATGATGTTTGCTATCATTACGCCGGCTTTGTTCGTCGGTGCCGTGGTTGGCCGAATCAAGTTTAATTTCCTGTTAGTATTCTTAGTTCTTTGGTCAATCATTATTTACTACCCAATGGTTCACTTGGTTTGGAGCCCCCACGGAATTCTTTACGGCTTGGGTGTTCTCGACTTTGCTGGTGGAACCGTTGTTCATATCAATGCCGGTGTGACTGCGTTTGTCCTTTCCGCTTTCTTAGGCAAACGAATTAAGTTTGGTGATCGGCCACATAACCACTACAACTTGCCTTGGGTCTTGCTTGGCGCAACGATCCTCTGGATTGGTTGGTATGGCTTTAACGCCGGATCAGCACTGGGCGTTGATAACATTGCTTCTCAAGCAACAATCACGACGACCATGTCAACAGGTACCGCGATGGTCACCTGGATGGTCCTCGATATGATCATTAGCGGCAAGCCGACTTTGGTAGGCGTTTGTACCGGTACCCTCTGTGGATTAGTTGGCATCACCCCTGCTTGTGGGTTCGTCACCATCGCCGGTTCGTTTTGGATCGGGATATTCTCAACCTTTGCCAGCTACTTCTTTGTTAACTATCTAAAGGATCGAATTGGCGTTGATGATGCCCTTGATGCCTTTGGTTGTCACGGCGTTAGTGGGATCGTTGGTAGTATCGCAACCGGTTTGTTCGCAACGAAATCTGTTAACCCAGTCGTTACCCACAATGGTATGTTCTACGGCGGCGGTTTCCATCAATTTGGCGTCCAGTTACTCGCTACTGCCGTTACCATCGTATTCGTCGTCATTGCCGCTTCAATCATCATCAAAGGCCTCAGCCTCGTGATGCCAATACGAGTTGATCGGAAGGAAGAGGAACTTGGCCTTGATCAAGGTGAACACGGTGAGGAAGCTGATTACACCGTTGAAATGAGTGATAACCTTGACGAATACCGCTCAGATCTGAATCTTTATTCAAAGGAATTTAGAGGTCAGATGGCCAACTTAACACCAAAGGATCCACCAGTAAAATAAATTGTTTCTTCTATATACAATCATATGATAAATACAAAACTAGCTGACTGCTTGAACAAGCTGTTAGTTAGTTTTTTGTGTCACTGCACATAGCCGTCACTATCACTTGTCATTTAATCCTAAGAAGGATAACATTTTAATATGGATAAGGAACATGCATTCTTTAGCCAAGGAAAGCTTGTATCATATTTTGAGGAGGAACATTGTTGGAAGAAAAGAATTTTTTACAATTGCCGAAACAGCTCAAAGAACATCTGGGCATCAAATCGGGCAATAACGTGGAGGTGACAATTACTCAAGATGGGCTCATCGTCAAATCTCCTCAAAAGCCGACTGAAATTCATGAACGTCGGGTGAGCACAATTATTTTAATTATCCTCATGACAATTGCGTTTCTAGGTTATTTTATTGTGCGAAAAATCCACTACATCCCGTTAACCGGAACTGAATCAGTTGCGACCCTTTCTTTGGGGCTCACAACTTTTAGCGGCCTGATTAGCTTTTCGACTTCATTCATTTTGCTCAAGCACAAAAAAGCCGCGGTGGTTCAAGCCGTTTCTTGGCGGAATTTTCCAACGGTTGCTTTAGCTGGCGCCTTAATTAGCTTCATGTTAATGGCCGGCCTATTCTGGATCGCTGGCAACCTGTTCAAGGGTGCTACCTTTGATTTGGCAACATCCACGGCCATTTTTGCCATGATTACGTTGATCGAGACCCAGACAATGGCTAACCTGGTCCCGAGGCTTTCATCTCGATTGCTGACGAATACCTTTATTGCTGTCATTGTGAGCGGCATGGTTCTGGCAATGATGAGTAACCAAAACCTCTACTGGTGGAAGCGCAATTTAAGCTTCCTGGGAACCACTAACGCCAAATCTGCTTGGGAATTCAACCTGACACTCATTTTTTCAGGCCTCATCCTAATCGCCTTAATCGATTATTTATTTGTGTCATTAAAGCGCGTTTTCCCCCAAAACAAGCAATTATTGATTTTAAGGATTCTCTTAACCCTCTTAGCCGTCGATTTAGCTTCAGTTGGCGTTTTTCCTAACAACGTTCAGCTACATCTGCTCCACGGCAAAGTGGCCGGCTATCTAGTATATCTGGTCTTGGCATTGATCATTGGCATTCGGTGGCTGCTCCCCAATGTTTCGCCAGACTTTCTTCACCTATCCTGGTTGATTGCCGGCGCGCTGCTCGCCGGTGAAATTCTCTTTCAAGTGGTCGGCTATCTATCACTAACCGCGTTTGAAATTCTGGCATTTATGTTGGCATTTACCTGGCTGGTCATGCTGTTTGAACGACTCAATGATTATCTAGAGCCAATTCAAACCCGCAATTACGTCGTTAAATAATTTTGAAAATGAGGTGGGCAAATGACTTATTCCCGAACGGAACATATTGAAATGGTTAACATGTGCATGATTTATGATCAACAGGCAAATAAAGTGTTGGTTGAAGATAAAACCGACGTTGCCTGGAAGTTCGGCCATACCTTTCCCGGTGGGCATGTTGAGAAAGGTGAGAGCTTGTACGACGCAATGGTGCGCGAAATCTTTGAAGAAACCGGCTTACATATCAGTCAACTGGAATCATGTGGCACCGTTGAGTGGTTCAGCGAGGAACCCGCTTATCGTCGGATTGGCTTTTTATACCGAACCAGTCATTTTACAGGTCAATTAAAGCAGTCAGACGAAGGGAAAATCTATTGGCTGCCAATTGATGAGTTAACCGAAGAAAATACCGCTGAAAGCTTTATGAAAATGCTCAAAATCTTCACCGACCCTCACGTGGTTGATGCGACTTCGCCAGTAATGAATGACTCGCTAACGATAATCCCCAAACACGACTTAACCGATCAATAATCATATAATAATAGTGACAAACTAACTACATTTATAGGAGGTGCGCCATGCAAAACTATCTGATTATCTACAATGGGGCAGCTGGAAAAAGTAATAATGAAAAGATTGCCAAGCAAGCCCAAACATTTTTGGAAACCCACGGCAAGCGGGTTGAATTGGCCAAAACGCAATCCGAAGAGGAGGCCATTTCAAAGGCGGCAGAAGCGCCTAATCAATTTGACTGTCTCGTCACGATCGGTGGTGACGGCTCAATTAATACCGCTTGTAAAGGCTTCCTGCAAACCGGGAAGGCCATCCCTTTGGGCATCATTCCCGGTGGAACCGTCAATAACTTTGCTCGCGCGCTAAATGTGCCATTGAATACCAGCGACGCGATCACTAATTTATTAGCTGGCACCTGTGTCGCCGTTGACCTTGGGACAGTTGGCACAACGCCAATGATTAGCAGCCTCACGCTGGGGCGATTAGCGGATATCGCCCGAGACATTAAAGACGACGAGAAGAAAAAGTTCGGTAAGGTCATCTATCTCATTAAGGGATTCAAGGAACTGTTCACCCATCGATCCTATAAGCTGCGAATTTCTGCTAACGACAAGGTCGAAACTTTGCGGGCCCAGATTGTCCTCATCACCACAACCAATTCAGTTGGCGGTTATGTTGAATTTAACCCCGAAGCCACTTACGATGACGATCATCTCCACGTGTTTATCCTGAAAAAGTTTACTTTGCCGAAATTGCTTGCGTATCTATCCTACTTTCTTTCGGGCAATTTGAAAGATAATGCCGACGTCAAGTATTTCAAATGTAAAACGGTTAAAATTGAAGGTTTATCTCGGCGAGAAATCCAAGCCCGTATCGATGGTGATCCAGCGATGAAGTTGCCGATTACGGTTAAGACCAAGGCAGACTTTTTGCAAGTGATTGTTCCAAAACAACAATAGGCTGGCGCATCGGACAATTTCTATCCAGATTTAACGATAAAGGACAACCATTCCCGGCACATTGGAATGATTGCCCTTTATCGTTAATTAGCAGCGAACAGCCGCCTGGTTTTTACCGCTGCTTCTTTGATGCTTGATACTGTTTATATAGTGAGAGGCCTAATTGACCAATTGCCAGGATAATCGATAACTTTGACCAAAAGCCAGCTGTTTTGTTCATCTTGCCACCTCCAGTTCAATTCAATCTTTGATGGGGATTATTTTACCGTCCGGCCTCTCAGCAAACAATTTTAAACTCTGGCAGATTCCCGCCTGCTATTTGGAAATTGCCGGTCATGGCTCACCGGCTCCCTTTTACTTAAAACCATACGCAAAAAATTCGCCAGGGATCATGACTCCCTGACGAATTTTTACTTGAAATCACGCGCATCGATTAAACATAGCGCGGATTATTTTGTTTTACTTAATTTTTTAGGTTGTGGATCCGTTGCGACTAATCCACCGGCCAAATTGTTCATGTTTGGTTTAGCAGTCTTGACAATTAATTGTTGATTAATGAAGGCTTCTTCACCAATGTGGCTCATTTCACGGCCGTAACCTGAAAGTTTAACCCCACCAAATGGTAATTCTGGCAATGTTGACATGAAGTTATTGACAAAGACCATCCCAGTTTCGATTTGAGAAGCAACTTCAGCGCCGTGATCTTCATCACCAGCAAAGACAATGCCGCCAAGCCCATAAGGGTTATCGTTGGCAAGATCAATGGCTTCTTGCTCGCTGTGAACCTTGTAAACACAAGCAATTGGGCCAAACAACTCGGTGTCATATGCTGGATTGTTTTTGCTGATGTTGGTCAAGATTGTTGGCTTGAAGAATTGGCCTGGCAAATCAATTGGTTCATTTCCATATTCAACCTTAGCACCGGCCGCAATGGCTTCATCCAATTGGCCTTGAAGCTTATTCTTCGCTTTTTCGGTGTTCATTGGTGCAAGTGAAGTTGCAGGATCCAGTGGGTCACCTGGTTGAACTTTACTGAATTTATCTTTAAGGGTATCGACAAATTCATCGTAAACGTTATCCATGACAATGAACCGCTTGGATGACGTACATACTTGACCAGTATTATAAAGACGTGCGCGCCATGCGATATCAGCAACATCGTCCATATTAGCATCCCCGAGGACAATGAATGGGTCCATGCCACCAAGTTCCATTGTGTTCTTCTTCAGGTTCTTACCAGCGGCCTCAGCAACGGCAGTACCACCACGCTCAGAACCAGTTAACGCAACACCCTGAACTCGTGGATCGGCAATTGCTTCGCCAACTTGATCATAACTTAAGAATAAATTGGTCAATGAACCCTTGGGTGCCCCAGCTTCGGCAACAACGTCGCAAAACATTTGAGCTGAAGTTGGCGTGTTAGCAGCATGCTTCAAAATCATGGTATTGCCAACCATGAAGTTAGGCGCAAATACCCGCATAATTTGGTAGTATGGGAAGTTCCATGGCTCGACCATCATGATTACCCCAGTTGCATGCTTTTGAATCTCGGCATGACCAGTTGCGATCGTGTCCACTTCTTCTGGCTGAAGCAGTTCCTCACCATGATCAGCAAACCAATCAGCGATAATTGCAACTAATTCAACTTCACCTTTTGATTCACCAATTAGTTTTCCCATATCAATGGTACAGGCTCTGGCAAGTTCATCTTCATGTTCACGTAACTTGGCAGCGACGTTATGAAGGATTTTTGCCCGTTCAGAAATTGGCTGCTTCTTCATTGCCCGATAGGTTGCGTCACTTTCAGCAAGTGTTTCGCCAAGTTGAATATCTGTTGCAAAAGGATACTCCTTAACAACTTCATTATTGTAAGGATTAACAGTTCGATATGCCATTGTACACCCTCCTAAAGTAAGTGAGCGGATCCAAGCGGTTAGAGATCGGAGTGTAAATCTCCTCGAACGGAAATTCCGGTTTTGGGAATTTTCGTTTGAGGTGCTTACATGCAGATCTCTGCTTGGAGGAGCTGTCCTATTATATTGGATAACCTAATGGAAACGTCAATAACGGCAAAGCAGCTCATTGAAACTTGAACAGCTGCTCTGCGGGAATGAAAAGCGACTGACGTTTTATCATCCACAAAAAGATTACCACAAAATGAAAAGGGGTACAATTGAATGCCTTGTGATTTTCAAAACAATCACGTTGTTCACTTATACATTGATTTTGTATTGAAAACTGCTTACATTTCACAAATAGCAACTATGCCGTGGCTTTCACCGTATCTTTAATTTTGAATACTAAAAAGATTGCAATGATTTCAATAATTAAAAATGTTAAGAAAACCCCATTAAAATTTTGATTCCCTAATACAACCGTTGCGATCACAATAGCCGTTGAACCCATAACCTGACGCACCGTGGCGATGACTGATGAGCCATGGGGAATGAGGTCATTTGTCAGTGAATTAGCTCCAAGCGTTGTTGCCGGCATCATTGCAAAGGCATTACCGGATTCAATGACCATGGAACAAATAATGGCAATCCAAATGTTCTTAAGTCCTGAACACAGCAGCAAAGCACCCCAGCCAACGATAAACAGCCCAAAACCAATTAAAATGACTGGCTTAAAACCAATCCGATCGGCCAAGCGACCACTGCGGCGATTTAACCATGACAAGAATGCAGCGGCCGGCACAAGTGACAAGCCAGACCAAAGAGGTGTTAACCCAATAACTTGCTGGTAATACAGTGGCATAATGATCGTCACGGTGATCAGTGACATATATGATAATGAGGTTAAGGCAACCCCAAGATCAAAATTAGGAATCGCCAAGATATCCAGTCGTAACAGTGGTGCTTTCATGTGCAGCTGGCGTCGAACAAACAAATAGAGCAAGATGAGCGATACTAATAAAATTCCCCAGTTGAGGTAACTTGCCATTGTCATATGCGAAATTTCGTTGATAAAATACAGCAGTCCAATGATGCCAAGCGACATAAAGACGGAAATAAAATCAAACTTAGTTGATTTTATTTTCATCGGGCTTACAACCGTCTTGATAGCAAAAATGAAAACAACTGCCAAAACGACTAAAAAGAAACCAAAGATTGCTTGCCAATTAAAAATCTGTAGTAGGACACCAGATACGATTGGACCAACAGCTAATGCGGAACCCATCACCAGGCCGACCGTTCCCATAACGGTTCCCCGTTTAGAAGTTGGCGTAATTTCGAGAATGATTGATTGATAAGATGGAAACAGCACGCCAACACTAAACCCTTCCATTAATCGGCCAACCATCATAATCAAGAAGTTGGGCGCAAAAATAATAATCAGCGTTCCGATCACAAAATTGATCAATAAAGAAAGGTATAACGGCTTAAATTTGAAATTATTCATCAGCCATGGCGATAGCGGCATAACTACAGACATAATTAGCATGAAACCGGTTGTCAGCCAAGCAATTGTGCTAGCTGGCAAATTAAAGTATTTCATAAAAGTTGGATAAGCCGTTGATAGTGATGACTGACTAATCGACATCGTAAACGTTCCAAGTAATAGAGTTGCCACGAACCACTTGCGGCGATTCTCTGTAAGTTCCAAGATACAACTCCCCCTTTCGACATTTTTACGAAAACAGGACCGGAAATAAGAATTTCCGATCCTGTTTTCGTATTATTCTGGACTCGGTAATCGGCCTAACGAACAACCATTACTGAAATCGGTGCATACTTAGCCATATAGGCAGCTTGTGAACCGAAGTACTTTCGAACACCAGTCTTTGACATTGATCCAACAATTAACAAGTCAGCTTTAACAGCAGGAATAATTGTTTTAACAATTACTTCGCCGGGGTTGCCTTCCTCAATAACCGTGTCGACAGCCTTAACGCCTGCGCGAAGTGCTAAATCACGATATTGATTGATATGTTCTGCCAATTCTTTACGTTCACCGTGGACATAATCTTTACTAAGTGCTTGGTAAACATTCATGTCTTCGGGTTCCAAAACGGACGCAATGACCAATGAGGCCTCAGAAAGTCGGGCTTCAGAAATTGCATAACGAAAAGCCAATTGTGCGTCAGGTGAATCATCAACACCTACTAAAATTCTTTTAAACTTGGTATGTGGCATTTCATTTTTATCCATACTAACAATGCCCCTCCTCTCAATTCTCTATACTACTCTTCTGACTGTTTACTTTCATCATAATATTCTTCAGTTGTTTCAAAACGCTTTGGCATTTTGTTACGACTTTGATATAGATCATAAACTGTCCATAGGAGAAGCAAGACAATGGCAACAATGATTCCATAAGCAATGCCATGAGCCAGAGCCAAAGTTCCTGCAGAAGGATTGGCACCGAAGAAACTAGCAATGTTATCTGGCAAGCCTTTCATGTTAAGGAATGTCAAACTTAAAACTGAAATCCAACCAAGAATCTTAACCCAAAGGGTGTTCTTGAACCGATCACCCATTTCCTTCGCATTATCCGTCATCATTAATAATGGCAACATTGAGAACGGTAGGGCAAACGCTAGGAAGACTTGAGAGTTGTTCATTAAAGTATTGAGCGCCTCATGTTGTCTGATTGGGGATTCACCGCTAGTCATCGCAACACAAATTAAAACAGGAATAACTGAAATCAAACGGGTAACCAAACGACGAAGCCACAATGGCATCTTCATATGGATAAATCCTTCCATGATAACTTGACCAGTTAAAGTACCGGTAATGGTTGAATTTTGTCCTGAAGCTAACAGCGCAACAGCAAACAGAATTGAAAGAATTCCAGACTTGGCAACCGCAATCAGGATTCCATTACTCAACATTGAAGTATTTGATAAAGCATCAAATAATCCGAAGAATGATGGATCCTTTACAGCACCAGTCTTAAATACGGCAACACCCATGATCAACAGCAAGGAGTTAATAACCCAAGCACATGACAATTGAATGTTTGAATCCCAAGTTGAGAAACGGACTGTACGCGCAACATCCTCTTGGTCGTTATGATCAACTTTACGAGTTTGTGAAATAGCTGAATGCAAGTAAAGGTTATGAGGCATAACAGTCGCACCAATAATTCCCAAGGCACCAGTTAATGGTGTATCACCGTTAACATGATCTGCACTTGAGAATGTTTGACCTGTTGGGATCAAGCCTTTAAGCATAGCGCCAATGTTTGGTTCTGACAAAGCAACTTCATAAACGAAAACAAACAGAATTACTAAAATCAAACAAACAACGATTGCTTCAATTTTTCTAAAACCAACTTTAGTCAATAATAGCAAAAGCAAAACATCAAACACAGTGATAAACACGGCGTAGACAAGTGGAATATGAAACAGCAGGTATAACGCAATCGCCGCACCAATAACTTCCGCAATATCAGTCGCCATAATCGCCAACTCAGTTAATATCCAGAGGACATAACCAAGTGATTTACTCGTTCGGGCTCGAATTGCTTGAGCCAAATCCATCTGAGACACAATACCCAGTTTAGCCGCCATATATTGTAGCAACATCGCAATTAAACTCGACATTAAGATAACAGACATCAGTAAATACTCAAAGTTTTGACCACCGGTGATTGAAGTCGACCAGTTACCGGGATCCATATATCCAACGGCAACTAGTGCACCAGGTCCAGAATACATGAATAATGTTTTCCAGAATCCTCGTCCTTTTGGAACTGCAATCGTCCCGTTAATCTCTTCCAAAGAAGGTCCATTTGCATAATGAATCAAATGTTGCTTCTTTGGCCCTTTTTCTTTTGGCATCAAAGTACCTCCTCATATTTTAGTACAGATTTATACTATCATAGTTTTAACCATTGTAAATCCTTAAATTTGGGAAACCTAACTTTGTTTTAAACAAAAATAAAAAGAAATTTGTTTATATATAAACAAAGTAAGCGGTTGTAATTTTCTATCAAAATAAAAAGTTTATTTTTTATAATTGGCGTAATTCATTTAGTTTTTTCAAAAATTCTCTCACAACCTGAAGATCGGCTAGCGTAAATTGGTCGGTTAATTCTTGAAGTTTGTCATTCATTTCCTGATGATACCGTTCATGAATGGCGTTGATCTTCTTTGCAAGACTGGTTAATTGAAGATACGTTTCTTTTTTATTCGCTGGTTTATGAGCCTTGGTCAGCAATCTCGCATTGGCAAGCTTATTCACAATTTTAGAAACCGCGCCTTGCGTCAAAGGCAGCCCAGCCGCAACATCAGAAATCATGACATCTTCGCCATGTGCCACTACCTGAATAACGTGGAGATCATTAATTGTTAATCGGCTGGCCAATTTGGTGTCGATTAGTCCTGTTCCTTTAACCTGATTAAGGATCGTCTGATCAATATCCCGGCTTCGAAAAATTTCGAGTTGGGCTTTAATTTGGTTTGTTAAACTAGTTGGTTTCATTTTAAATTCCTCGGAATATATTTTGACATTTTTTAATGTTCTGCTATACTCATTATATTCCTTGGAATGTATTTTGAAAAGCTACTCGATTAGTATTAGGACAGCTCCTCCAGGCAGCAACCTGCACGTAAGCACCTTTGGCAAAAATCCCAGAATCGGGGATTTCTACCAAAGGAGACTTACGCTCCGGTTGCAAAATCGCCTGGATCCGCTCACTTTTATTTAAAGGACATTTTATTATGAAAACAATACTTATTTTTGACCATCCATATACTTTGGCAGCTAGTGAAAACCAGCCACACTTTAGAAGCTATAGTGCCGCGGTTCCCCAACGAACCATTAGTTATTTGCAAGCAAACGGTGATACCGTTGATGTCATTGACTTACACAAAGACAAATTTGACCCCGTTATGCATGCCGCCGATCTTTCAAACTGGCGAACCAGGCACTCACTTAACGACCAAGTGGATGGCTACTTCAACCGACTGGCAGCTGCGGAACGAATTATCTTTGTCTTTCCTATTTGGTGGGAGGTCATGCCCGCCATGACGAAGGGATTTATTGACAAGGTCTTTAGCAAAAACCGGATTCCAAAGGACAGCCCTAAGAAGCTCTTCGCCAACCAACCCCGCATTCATATTTTTACAATTGCTGGAACCCCCACTTTTCTTTATCGGTTGAAGTACGGTAATCCGGTTATCAAATCACTTAAGCGAGGAACGTTTCAAAAAGTTGGCGTTAACAATGTCCACTGGCATAACTTCAACGCTGAAGATGAATCAGCCGCTAAACGGATAGCCGATTTGGCTCATATTCAAAAGTTTCTTAGATAACGTCAAAAAGTTAATTAATTGACGATACCCATGACTATTCATTCATTTTTATCATATAATAATTATGTTGACATAATTATTATATTTAGGGAGATTGGGTAAGTTGAACATTAATCTTAAGCAGGTCGCATCATTCACTATGATTACAGCCGTATCGTTTGGGCTAGGGGTATCAATCCCTCATGCAAGCACAGACTTAATTGCCTCAGGAACTCATCCGAAGCAGACTAACGAGCAAAAAATCGATAATCAAATTAAGCATATGACTCTTAATGAAAAAATTGGCCAATTATTTGTAACCGGAGTATCAAATAATAAATCCATAACGAAACACGATATCAAGAAATACCATCTTGGTGGCATTATTTTGATGGGAAACAATTTCGTTGGTAGCAAGACTTCTTTCAAACACCGTCTTAAGAGTTACCAACACAGCGCCAAGATCCCCTTAACCATTTCAACTGACCAAGAAGGTGGCACTGTCTCTCGGCTGAGCGCCAACAAACGAATTTCTGGTCACAACTATTATTTGTCACCACAACAGGCGCTTCACCGCGGCGGGATGAAGAAAGTCTTGTCGATGTATCGTTACCAGGCCAAACAGCTCCACGCCCTGGGAATTAATTGGGACTTTGCGCCGGTGGCCGATGTTTCGCTGCACAAAAGTAGTTTCATTTATGATCGAACAATCGGCAAAGGTTATGTCAAAACGTCTAAGTATATTGCCGCAAGTGTGCCGGCAATTCAAAAACAGCACGTGGCCGCAACCCTCAAACATTTTCCTGGCTACGGCTCGGCCGCTGATACCCACACTGGATCCGCCGCGGTCAGCCGGTCACTTAAGTCATTCGAATCAAAAGACTTCCGGCCATTTAAGGCGGGAATTAAGAGCGGCGTTGATTCTGTCATGGTGACCCACATCATTTTGAAAAAAATTGATCCACACAAGCCAGCCTCGCTTTCGAAAAAAGATATTCACATACTTCGCAAGGATCTTGGCTTTAAAGGGGTCATCGTCTCAGATAGCTTACAGATGCAAGCTGTTGGTAATTATGCCCGATCACATCATGTTTATCGGGATGTGGCCGCATTTAAAGCCGGCAATGATGTCCTGTTAACCAGCGATTATAAACGGGGAATTCCTCAGCTAAGACGAGCTGTGGCAAAGAAGCAAGTTTCGGTCAAGCAAATCAACGCGTCTGTTAAGCGAATTTTGACAATGAAAGACAAAATTGGGTTGAACATTCATTAATTTTTCTGGGGGGGGATCAATATGAATGATCATCATTTCATCCGAATCACATTATTTGGAGTTATTTGTCTTAGCTGGGGATTATTACAACCGACTGATGTTAAGGCCAGTGCCCAAAAGGTTTATGGCACCCCAATTCATTTAGCAGGCACTGTCAATACTCACGATTTAGGCGGCATTGTAGCCAAGAACGGTTGGCACATTAAGCCAAACCGGCTCATCCGTTCGGCTGCTTTGACTCATTTATCGAAAACTGACCAGTGGAAACTAACCAAGAACGTTAATTTAAAAGTGGTTTGCGATTTTCGCTCTACAGGTGAAATCAAAACGGCTAAGGATACTAGGATATCGGGGGTTAACTATCGTCACGATAGTGTCATGGCAAATAAAAACTTTGGGGTGCACACCACTCGCCAATACGCAAACCAGTTGGCAAACAAGCAGCCAAATAATATGCAGCTGTTTTATCAAAAAATGGTTACAAGTTCCCATAGCATCAAAGCCTACCGTTCGTTCATGAACCAACTCCTGAAACAAAAACACGGCGCTCTTCTATACCATTGCACCTATGGAAAAGATCGGACCGGAATTGCCACGATGCTGATTCTTGCCTGCTTGGGCGTTTCCAAGCAAACGATCATGAAAAACTACTTGGCTTCGAATCACGATTTACAAAACACAGTTCACAAGGAGTACCAGCAGTTGAAACGAGTGACTCATAACAAACGGGCCCTGGCCAATTTTAAACGATCCAAAACTGCTAAGGCGGCTTATCTTAATGCTGTCTACCATGCAATCGATCAGCGCTATGGCTCAATGAGACATTATCAGAAGACCGCATTAAGATTATCCAACAGTGATATCCAAAAGTTACGGACGATGTACCTAACAAAATAATGCAGAGACATTTAGCAAATTTGATGGCAGAAAATAACGAAGCAGGGCAATCATTCCCAGGTCCGGGATGGTTACCCTGCTTCGTTATTTTGAGACTGGGACAATAGGCGTTTTGATCCCAGAATTTAACGAAAAGAACCAATTATTCCTGATTTTGAAGTGAACCCCAATAGTTGGAGATAATATTTAATAATTTTTAGGCACATAACTGGTCGTTGTGAATCCGGTATTC